>JAKANU010000256.1 GCA_021812315.1 Pseudomonadota bacterium | reverse complement strand
AGCCGTTCGAGCCCGAAGGCCGCGACCGCCGCGATGCCGTCGCCGCCGATCACGCTCGGCGCCCGGAACCAGGCGATCCGGTCCACCAGATCGGCCCGGACCAACGAGGCTGCCAGCCGGCTGCCGTCCAGCTTGTCGGCGGCGCTGGCGAGAAGCGTATGCACCAAGGCGGCCTGTCTTTCCGCCTCGGTGATCGGTGCGCCGGCGCGCAGCAGGTTGCGGTAGGCGGTCATCTGCGTTTCGATGTCCTGCCGCAGTGCGCGGTCGGAGGCGTCGAGACTGGCCTCCACCAGCTCGAAGCCTTCCAGGTAGCCGGTGACGGCGAGTCGCTGAGCCAGGGAGATGTCGCCCGCCCGGTAGGCGGCGAGGCTTTCGTCCAGGTGCCGGCCCGTGAAGGCGAGAGGCGATTCTGCTGCCAATTGGGCCTTGCCGGGATTTTGCCTGAGCCAGGCGAAAACCATGGACGCGTCTTCACCATGACTGGATCTGACTTCGTTCTCGGTGAGGGAGGCAAGGTCGCGCAAGTTTACGAAGGGAAGGGTCTTGCCGCCGGCAGCAAAAATCGCTGCGCCTTGTTGCGTCACGTCGGTGGGGGTGGCCAGCGAGGCCACATAAAACGCCAGCGCCCAGCGGTCTTCTTCGGAAAGCTGGGTAAAACCGGTCATGGGCGTGCCGGTCACACCCAGGCTGATGGTGCTGTAAAGGCCATGCACGCTGCGCTGCCCCATGCGCGCCAGGTCGTGGAAATCGGATGGGGCCGGCTCCATGCCCTTGGCCAGGATGCCGTCGCCTTTGCCTGCCACTCCGTGGCAGGCGGCGCACTCGCTGGCGTACAGCCTGGCGGCGCCGCTCAGGTTCGGTGCGCGCTTGGGCGCGATGGCGATTTGGTAGGCACCGATGACGCCCTGCCGCAGTTCGCCCGCCAAGCCGGAGACCTCCGCACCGGGTGCCCGGGCAGCGATGGATGCGCGGAGCGTTTCGGCTTGGCGCAACAATCCGGCCTTGGCCGGATGGTCCGGCAGCTTGCGCAACTGTTCGCTCACCTGGACGGAAAATTCCAGCTGCTCCTGGTATTCCGCCTCGTCGAGCACCTTGCCATCGCGCACGAATTCCGGGTAATCCACGCCCACGTAGTCGAGCATGTGGGCGATGGTCTGGGCCGTTCGGGTTGCATCGACGGAGGCGGCCTGGACGGGGACGGCAAAGGCCACGAGCAGGGCGACGAGTACCCAAGCCCCCATTCGGAAGGCCGGTTGGAACAAGCGTTTCGTATTCATGATGGCGAACTCACGGTTATCGGTTCGGGAACGGAATCCGATGGGGAAATTAAATTGCATGTCATTTTCTTACCCATGCCCGGGTGCTTCGATGGTTTCACCAGACAGGCTTACGCGGCCGGAAGCCAGCTGCGCCAGTGCCACGGTGAAACCGGAGATGCTTGCCCCTTTGAACAGCACGCAGGGCTTGCCGGTCTGTTTGCAGTGTTTCTTGAGCTGCCAATAGGCCGGGTGGCTGACGCAGTCGGTGGGACAGATCACCGCATCGGAGGCGTTGAGCAGGTCGGGCAGCCTGGAGAGGGCTTCTTCCTTGCCGCCGTCGTGGTGGATCAGGCGCACGCCGAGGCGTTTGGCCAGTTGCCGGTAGTGCGGCAGCAGCGGGGTGCGGCCGCCGACGCAGAGCACGCAGCGGCCTTGCAGGCGGGTGCTGCAGGTGTCGCATTCTCCACTGCAGGTCGTCGCACTTGGCGCGCTGCTCGACGCCTCCTCCAGCCAGAGTCGTTCCAGCGCGTCG
Source organism: Pseudomonadota bacterium (assembly GCA_021812315.1). Classification (GTDB taxonomy): domain Bacteria; phylum Pseudomonadota; class Gammaproteobacteria; order Burkholderiales; family Burkholderiaceae_C; genus Rhodoferax. Next base: position 2,446 of record JAKANU010000256.1, on the reverse strand, counting down.
CGTTCGGCGGCGGTTTCTTTTATCTCGCGGCCAAGGCGCGCCTTGTCGCCGCGCAGGACGGCGACCTTTTCTTCCAGCGTTTCGATTCGCGCCTCGGCTTCCCGCGCGTGGCTGGCCTGAGCTTCCGCCAACAACAGGCGGCGACCGATGGCGGTCATGGCCTGGCCGGATTCCAGCTCACGCACCTGGTTCAGTAGGGGTTCCAGGTGGGCGACCTGTTCGTTGGAACGTGCCAGGTCGCGTTTGGCCGAATCGGTTTGCCGGCTTTGCTGGCGCAGTTCTTCCGCGAGGCGAGCATTATCCGCGCCCAGGTCGGTTTGCTCGCGCTGCAGCCATTCCAGCCGCCGCAGATCGGCGGCTTGGCCGGCGCCGATCTGGTGGCTGTGCATGTGGACATCGCCATAGACCTGGTTGCGGGTATCCCGGCTGGCGGCCTTGTGGGTGAGCGCAGCCCACATGGCATCGGCGACTTCGCCGCGCTCCAGGTGCTGCTTCCACAAGGCCAGCACGTCGGCGTCGGATTTGACGCGCTCGAAGCGGGCGACGACGATCGCGTACTTGCGCTCCAGAAGCTTGTGCATCGCTTCGGCGGCGTCATTGCGTGAGCAGGACAGCGAGACGGCTTCGACATGCAGGCGGTAGGGATCGAAGCGGTTGCCGCCGAAATTGCCATTAAAACCGCACTTGCGGGCGATTTTTTTGAGTTCATCCAGCGTGAGGCAGGAGCCAATCACCGGGCAGTGGTGCTTTTCTTCGAGTTCCCAAAGCTTTGGGCGGCGGGGCGCCGGTTGTTTGCGCGATTCACTTTCCGTCATCGGCGTGACAAGGGCTGAAGATGCGGGCGCGACGCCCGCCTTGGCGAACAAGTCCGCCAGCAAGCCTTTCGGTTCGCAACGATCACACATGGCAGTCGTGCCTCAGTCTGGCCGGATCAATATGCCGCGCGCCTTCCACGCGCGGAATAGCTGTCTCTTCGCCGATGTCGGTCTGGATCGGTGCGGCGAAGGCGTCGCGCGACAGGCCCATGCCGTTCAGCATCCAGACGCCGACCCAGGTGCGGGTGAAGCGCTCGAAGCTCGCCTGGCTGTCCCACGCCAGCAGCAGGGTGAAGGCGTCGTGGCGCCCGCGCGGTTCGTTGAACTGGTGCGAGACGAGCCCCGCTGCCTGCTGCAAGGTCTCGCGTGCCGCCTGATAGGCATGGCAGAAATGGTCGTGGTGGCGCGGCCGCACGTGAAAGTGATAGGCGATCGCGAGCATCAGCGCGGCTCCAGGGTTTCGGCCAGCATGCGCCAGCCGGTGGTTTCGGGGGTGCCGGGCTTGCGCTTGCCGAAGAAATAGGCGATGAACTCGCCCGTCGCGTCGAACAGTTCGATCGAGGTGACGATGCCGTCGGCGGTGGGTTTTCTCACCAGCCAGGCCTGCGCCACCCTGTCTTCGCGCAGATGCAGGCTGAAATCCCGATCGAGCACGTTGATCCAGTTGCCTATGCGCTGGACGGTCTTTAACGGGCCGGTGTGGATTTGGATGCAGCCGCGGTTGCCGACGAACACCATGATCTCCTGCCCGGTCGCGGCGGCGGCCTGCAGCAGCCGTGCCGGCGTGTTGGTCAGGAGCGGGACGGCGAATTCGTTGCCGATCAGCCGGAATGCCTGGGTGCGGCTGAGCTTGTGCTTTTTCAGGAGATCGAGAAACTGGCGGGTGTCGGTCATGGATCGCCAACCGGCGCGCAGCGCTTCCACATCGACGGCTTCGTCCGGCCGTTCCGGTGCGCTGCCTGCCGGGTGCGGCAGCACGGTTTCGCCGGGGATCTGAATAGGCGCCGCCCAGGCGTCGCGCAGTGCCTCGAAGGCAAGCGTATCGGCGCCCTCGCGCAGGTAGATTTTGTGGATGGCGTCGCCGCAGGCGTCGAAAAACTGGAACGAATGGCGGGTGTCGCTGCCGATCCGCTCCTCGACGGCGTAGCCGAACGCCCACTTGTCGTAGAGCAGGCGCAGGTCGATCGTCTCGCCCAGCACCAGGCCGATCTGGTCGCCGTGGGTGATGTTCTGGTACACGCCTTCCTTTTCGTGCACGGCTGCCTCGTTGCGCGTCAGCGCCATCACCGGGCCGAGTTCGCCCATGCGCATCATCAGATCGCGCATGTCGCCGGCAAGGCGCGTGACGTGCTCGCCGACGCCGGTGGCGAGCAATTCGGCTTCGGATACGCCCAGCGTGTGCGCGGCGTCACGGATGCGCAGGCGCTTTTCGGCGGTGAGCGCATGCCAGGCGTCGCGCAGGGCTTTGGGCGTGTTGGCGGAAACGGCAGGGATAGCGGCGCTCATGCGGAAACGCCTTTCAGGATGGGTGATGGCAAACCTTCAACCAAGTTCAGGCGGCGGTGCTCGGTGCCTTGGTTGATGAGCGTGGTTGTTGACGCTTTAGCGTCTGTACAACCACGGCCTGCCCC
>JAKANU010000255.1 GCA_021812315.1 Pseudomonadota bacterium | reverse complement strand
GCCAGCGTGTGCCAACTCGATGATCTGTTGACGAAACTGCGCCAGATATGGCGGCTTTGATTTTGGCATTTCGGACTCCTTCCTCGATAACGATAAGGTGTCCGTGAAATGGGGTCAACTTCAGATCAACTCCATCCAATTTGTTATGCACGATGGAGATGGAAATGCAGACCGTATGAATGGTCTTCGATGCCAAGCCTAGCGTTCTAGAGCGGAGTAGAAATAGCGTTGCCTCATGGACGGGCATTCCATTTGGGTTCAAAAGAACAGAGTGACGCTCCCCGTTTCTGAAGCGAAGCCGTTTGGCGCGAAATTTATTCATTTACCCACAATATTATCCAATTCCGGTCTTTGCAAACATAAATTTCGCTCAATAAAAAGTGTGGGTAAAAAAAATCCCGCCTCTCTTGCGAGAGACGGGATTTTTATCAACATTTTCGCTTATTTTCTGGTCTAGAACGGAATATCGTCGTCCATATCCTCAAAGCCGCTTGACGGTCTTGAGGGTGCCGCGCCGGCTGGGCGTTGTGGGGCAGGACGCGCCGCCGGAGCTTCACGCGAATAGCCGGAGCCTTCATCGTCGCCGGACGGGCTGCCCATGCCCTCGCGGCTGCCGAGCATCTGCATCTCGTTGGCGATGATGTCGGTGGCGTATTTCTCCACGCCGTCCTTGTCGGTGTACTTGCGCGTCTTGATGCGCCCCTCCACGTACACCGAGCGGCCCTTCTTCAGGTACTGGCCGACGATCTCGGCGAGCTTGCCGAAGAACGTGACCCGATGCCATTCGGTTTCCTCGACCATCTCGCCGGTCTTGTTCTTGTACTTGCTGCTGGTGGCGATGGTGACGTTGGCCACCGCGTCGCCGCTGGGCAGGTAGCGAATTTCAGGGTCACGCCCCAGATTGCCGACCAGAATGACTTTGTTGACCGATGCCATGATTTCCCCTCTTTGGTTGACGCCCGCTGTTGGACGCCTCATTATCCTGCTGCGGCGGGCTGGCGCATCGGCCACGCCACCAGCAGCCAGGCGGCCATGGCCGCGGCGCAGGCGCCAAACAGCCCGGACGCACCGGTATGCTTGACCAGCCAGCCGCCGGCCACACCGCCGGCGAAGAAGCCAAGCGACTGCAAGGTGTTGTACACGCCCATCGCCGCGCCGCGCGCATGCGCTGGTGCCATGCGCGAGACCATGCTGGGCTGACTCGCTTCGAGCACGTTGAAGCCGTAGAAAAAGACAAACAGCAAGGCCGCCATGGGTGCCAGGCTGGCGCCGGCGTTGACTTGCCAGAGCAGGGCCACTTGGACCAGCAGCATCATGCCGATGGCGCCGAGGAACACGGCGCGCAGATGGCCGCGCTTCTCCAGCTGGAACAGGGTGCCGCCCATCACCACGAACGAGCCGAGCACGGCGGGCAGATAGACCCACCAATGGTGCTGACGTGGCAGCCCGGCCTGTACCAGCATGGCGGGCACGGCCATCCACATCGAGAGCTGCACCGCATGCAGCACAAAGACACCAAAGTTCAGGCGCAGCAGTTTGGTCAGCGCCAGTACTTCCATCAGACTGCCGCGGGGCTGGTTGCTGTGTTCCCGGGGCTCCTTGGGCACCCACCAGATCACCACCGCCACGCCCAGCAGCGCCAGCGTGCCGGTCAGGCCAAATAAACCGGACAAGCCGACAAACCCGACCAGCACCGGTGCGGCGACCAGCGAGAGCGCAAACATCAGCCCGATGCTCGCGCCCACCAGCGCCATCGACTTGGTGCGCACTTCATCGCGCGTCTGGTCCGCGAGCAGGGCGGTCACCGCGGCCGAGACCGCACCGGCACCCTGCAACGCGCGGCCGATGGCCAGCCAGACCAAGGTTGGCGCCAGTGCGGCGGCAAAGCTGCCCAGCGCAAAGACCACCAGGCCAAAGGCAATGACGCGTTTGCGCCCCAGCCGGTCCGAGGCAAAACCGTAGGCAAACTGCAGCATGCCCTGCGTCAGTCCATAGATGCCCATGGTCAACCCGATCAGCGCCGGGTCGTTGCCACCAGGCAGCTTGGCCGCCTCAATGGCAAACACCGGCAGGATCAGAAACAGTCCGAGCATGCGCATGGCAAAGATGCTTGCCAGCGAGAAGCTCGAACGCAGCTCCAGCGCGGTCATGGCGTGGGCGGTCGCGGTACTCTTTTTGTTCACGGGCCCGATTGTCCCCGATCTGCCTGCCCGGCGCCGCACCCGGGCCAAAGCAGCCCTGCCAAAGTCGGCGACTTTGGCTATCATGATCGGTTTCCCAAAATACACCACCCCTTGAACCTACCCACCGAAGGTCACAGTCCCGCGCCGGTGCTGCAGCAGCGCTGCATCAGCGTGCGCGGGGCGCGCACGCACAACCTGAAGAACATCGACCTCGACATCCCGCGCAACCAGCTCGTCGTCATCACCGGCCTGAGCGGCTCGGGCAAGTCGAGCCTGGCGTTTGACACCCTGTACGCCGAGGGCCAGCGCCGTTACGTGGAGAGCCTCTCGACCTACGCGCGCCAGTTCCTGCAGCTGATGGACAAACCTGATGTGGACGTCATCGAAGGCCTGTCACCAGCGATCTCGATCGAGCAAAAGGCCACGTCGCACAACCCGCGCTCCACCGTCGGCACGGTGACCGAGATTCACGACTACCTGCGCTTGCTGTTTGCGCGCGCCGGTACGCCGTACTGCCCCGAGCATCAGCTTCCGCTGCAGGCGCAAAGCGTCAGCCAGATGGTGGATGCCGTGCTGGCGCTGCCGCCCGATACGCGGCTGATGATCCTGGCACCGTTGGCGCGCGAGAAAAAGGGCGAGTTTCTCGATGTGTTCGCCGACATGCAGGCCCAGGGCTACGTGCGCTTCCGGGTTGACGGGAAATCGTTTGAGTTCGACGCACTTCCGACGCTGAAGAAGACCGAGAAGCATGACGTTGACGTCGTGATTGACCGCATCAAGGTCCGTGACGATGCCAAACAGCGCCTGGCCGAGAGCTTCGAGGCGGCGTTGAGGCTCGCCAACGGTCGCGCCATTGCCTTCGAAATTGATAGCGCTCCAGGCACGCCCGACAAGCCTTCCGGGCCAATTGAGCATTTATTCAACGCCAAATTCGCGTGTCCGGTGTGCAGCTACTCGATTGCCGAACTCGAGCCGCGCCTGTTCTCCTTCAACTCGCCGGTGGGTGCCTGCCCGGACTGCGATGGCCTGGGTGTGCAGGAGTTCTTTGATCCGGCCCGCGTCGTGGCGTTTCCGTCGCTGAGCCTGGCCGGCGGTGCCATCAAGAGCTGGGACCGGCGCAACGGTTACTACTTTGCGCTGCTCGAGAGTCTGGCGCGGCACTACAAGTTTGATATCGAACAGCCGTTCGAATCCCTGCCCGCGCACATTGCGCACGCCGTGTTGCACGGATCCGGCGACGAAGAAATCAAGTTCAGCTATGTGATGGACTCGGGCAACTTTGCCGGCAAGAAGATCAGCAAGCGCCATCCGTTCGAAGGCATCATCCCGAACATGCAGCGGCGCTACCGCGAGACCGACTCGGCGCTGGTGCGCGAGGACCTGGCGCGCTACCGCAGCACGCAGCCCTGCCTGGCCTGTGCAGGCTCGCGGCTGCGCCGCGAAGCGCGCTTTGTGAAGATCGGCGAGGGCGAGCAGGCGCGCGCCATTTTTGAGATCAACCGCCTCACTCTGCGCGAATGTCTGGCCTACTTCAACAGCCTGCAGATGCACGGCTCCAAGGGCGAGATCGCCGCCAAGGTGGTGCGCGAAATCGGCTTGCGCCTGAAGTTTCTCAACGATGTCGGCCTGAACTACCTGAGCCTGGAGCGCAGCGCCGAGACTCTGAGCGGCGGCGAGAGCCAACGCATCCGCCTGGCCTCGCAAATCGGCTCGGGTCTGACCGGCGTCATGTACGTGCTCGACGAGCCCAGCATCGGGCTGCACCAGCGCGACAACGCGCGCCTGATCGAGACCCTGAAACACCTGCGCGACATCGGCAACTCGGTGCTGGTGGTCGAGCACGACGAAGACATGATGCGCGCTGCCGACCACCTGATCGACATGGGCCCGGGCGCCGGCGTGCACGGCGGGCGCGTGGTGGCGCAAGGCACATTTGATGATGTCCGCAGCAACGCCGAATCGCTCACCGGGATGTACCTGGCGCAGGTGCTCAGGATTGCCCTTCCCGGGGAACGCACCGCCTGGCAGCCGGGGCGGGCAATTCGCGTCCTCGGCGCCAGCGGCAACAACCTGCAAGGTATCAGTGTCGACATTCCGGTTGGCC
>JAKANU010000254.1 GCA_021812315.1 Pseudomonadota bacterium | reverse complement strand
ATCTCCCGGAAGTCGGTCTTGCCAAACAGCTCCGCGCCCGCCGCTGATATGAACGGAGCGTGGGCCGCAGCCGCAACCAGCTCCGCTGTTCGCAGCAGGCTGTCATTTCGAACTCTGTGAAATCGACGAAGCGCCTCACAAATGGGTAAATTGCTTTGAATACGCTCTCCTTCGCGGAGAATAGTGCAGTTGCCAAGCTCGCCGCTTCCGAGGAGGGCGATGAGAACCAGCGAGCGCGCTCTAAGGATGTGAAACACACGGCGAGGATGTCGTTCAAGCCCAGCGCATCCACCAAGACTGCGGTATCGAGGCCGATCATCCCCTGCCGGCGCACCGGACAGACTGCGGCCCAGGCCCCGCCGCCGGCATGTGTTATCGATCCGGACACACCGCTCGGCCAGAGCGGATCGCCAGTTGGCCCAGCGGGCACTGCAACGTGCGAGCCGGTAAGTGATAACAGCGCGAGTTCGGCGCAGTAGCGTCCGCCGGCATGGCAGAGCTGGCGTTCGTGTACAGCGTTGAGCAGGCGCTCGGGCAAGCCCGGAGGTGCCCTGCCTTCGAGCGCCACGCGGAGTTCGGCAAGATCGATGCCGTGGCCGATTGCACCGGCGGGTAGGGGATGCGGCGCGTGACCCATCAGGCGCAAGATCCGCGCATGCCGTTCCGGCGCGACCGTGCGCAGCACCTCGAGCAGGGGCGGTTCGCCTTGCATCCTCATTCCGGAGTGAATACCAGGGTGCGCTCGCGGGCCCTGGGAGCAGCGGCAGGCAGGAAGGCCACTAGTTATGCCGCGCCAGGAAGTGGGGCTCGGCGGGTGCCCGTTCTGCTTGTCTAGCAGGCAGAAACGGCCTCGGTGCTGTTTGCAGCTGCTTCATCCTTATCTAGTGTCCTGTCCCGTGAGTGGCTGGCATTACTCTTGCGTTCCAGTGCCATGCCGGCCTCTTGGATGAGCCGGGTCATGGTCGCCCGCATGTGGCTCACCAGATGAGCCACCCCATCGGTTAGCTGAACCATCTTGCTGATCAGGAGATGGCTTGGTCGGAACGATACCGTGAAGATCGTGCCGGATTGTGCCCTCCCGCCCCTGTCGCATTGCCCCAGCCCGTTCAGCGAAGCCTGTGGAACGCCCAGGCGGCGGCTACTGCCTGCAGGAGGGCGCAGGCAAAGAAGGTGGCTCCCCCACGCCAGTCGCTCGAAGCGAATTGGGTGGCGTATTGCAGCAGCCCCGCGCCCAGCAGCGGAACGATTAACACCCCCATGCTGCCGATCGACTGCAGCGCTCCCATCACTATGCCTTGCTGCTGCTCGGCACTTGTATTTGAAACAACGCTTTGCAGCGTAGGCGCGACAACAAAGGCCAGAAGGTGAAGCGGCATCACCGCATACATCATCCAGCCCTCGGGGGCTAGGCCGAACAACAAGCACGACAACGTCCCCGCCACCAGCCCAATCAGGATGAGGCGCCTTTCGCCGAAGCGCCGGAGCAGCGCCGACAACAGGCCCGCCTGCACCACGGCGGCACCCACGCCCACGCAGAACAGCGCGATGCCGTTGTCGCGCGGCGTCCAGCCGAAGCGGAAGCCGGTGTAGAGCACCCAGGTGGTCTGCAGCAGCAGATTTGCAAAGGTGGCTAGCAGAAACGCCCAGGCGGCGGCGCCGCAACGCGCGTCGCGCAACACGCGCAACACGGGGGTGAATGGGTTGGCGCCGTGCCAGGGCGAGGTGAGCCGACGGCTGACCGGCAAAGACTCAGGCAGGCACAGGTAGCCATACACGAGGTTGATAGCTGAAAGCACGCCAGCCACAGCAAAGGGTAGCCGGATGTCGATGCTTCCCAGCAGCCCACCCAGCATGGGGCCGCAAATGAAGCCGAGGCCGAACGCCGCGCTGATCTGCCCGTAGCTGCGGGCGCGCTGCTCGGGCTGGGAGACGTCGGAGGCGTAGGCCGCGATCACCGCTAGGCTAGCGGCCGACATGCCACCCACGAGCCGGCCGATGAACAGGCTGGCGAGGTTGGGCGCGAAGGCGGTGGTCAGGAAGTTAATGCTCATGCCCGCCATCGAGATCATGAGCACCGGGCGGCGGCCGATGCGGTCGCTCAGCGCGCCCAGCATCGGCATGAAGATGAATTGCATCAGCCCGAACACGGCGGTCAGCATGCCGAACCACAAAGCCTGCGCTGCAGGCCCCTGTACGAACTCACCCACCAGCACCGGGAGCACGGGCACGGCCAGCCCGACGTTGAGCATGTCGATAAAGGCACAAAGCAGGACGACGTTCAGCCGAGTGCTGGCGGGCGGCGTCGTGCTGGCGGCTGCGTCGGCTAGGCGCACGCGAGTTCCTGCATCTGGATGGCGATCGCGGCCACGACTTCGGCAGCCTGCGGCCCCTGCAGGAAGAAGTGCCCCCCTTCGAACCAGTGCGTGCTGCAGAGCGCTGACGTTTCTTCGGCCCAGGCGGCTACTTCGGCCGGGCTGGCAATGGGGTCGGCCAGGCCGCCCATGAGCGACAGCGGCGAGTCGAGCTGCGCATGGTCCGGGCGCTGGTAGTCGAACACCAACTGGAAGTCGGCTCGCAGCGCAGGCAGCGCGAGTTCCATCAGTTCGGGGTGCTGCAGCAATTCGGGGGGTGTGCCCTGGTAGTGCTGAAGGGCCTCGACGAAGCGCCCGTCGTCATAGGTGTGGATGGGGGCACGTGGGCGGCGATGCCTTGGCGCAGCGCTGCCCAACAAGAAGAGCCGCATGGGCCGCTTCACTGCGGGGTGCCGAGACCGCAGCAGGTGCGCCACCTCGTAGGCCAGTAAGCTGCCGAGGCTGTGACCCAGCAGGGCGAAGTCACCCGGTGCCGAGCAGACATCGTCTGCGATCGCCTGCGCCACCTCGCCCGCGAGCGCGGTGATCGTGGTGAGAGGGTCTTCGGCCAGCCGCATGCCGCGACCAGGCAACTGCACGGCGCGAATTTCGACGCCGCTCGGCAGAGCGACTTGCCAAGCCAGAAAGGCGGTTGCGCTGCCACCCGCATGCGCAAAGGCATAGATGCGCCGATGGCCGGCGATGGCGCCCGGCCGGCGCACGATCCAGGGGCTGGGCATGCAGGTGCTGCCTCAGTAGACCTTAGCGCCAGGGACGGGGCGCGGGTCGTTCGGCCGCGCAAGCAGCGGGGTTCCATCTGCGGCGAGCGGCAATTGGCCGTGACCGGGCCGCTGCGGCACGCGCGCGGTGATGAGGCGCCGGCCGACGACGCTGGCGGCCATTGGCGCAGGCAGCGGCACCGTCCAGGTTTCTTGCTCGGCGGCGACCCGCAGGGTAAGCGCCGATTCCGACTGGTCGACCACTTCGCCCAGACGGATGTCAGCGGTGAGCCAATCTTCGAAGTTCTGCTGCGGCTTGGCCTCGCTGCCCGACCCGACCGCAGGGGCGAAGCCTTCGAGCGGTTCGAGGTAGGTGGCTTGCGCCTCATGGGCATCGCCGGGGATCACGCCGCCATCGGGGTGGGGCACGCCCATGACGAGGACCTCGGACGCCTGGCCGAACATGTTCTTCGAGCCGAGGTTGATGAGGCACAGCACGGTGCGGCCCAGCAGGTCGTCCTTGTGCCGCGCGAACTGCCCCACCGACTGCCGCACGCCCACGCCCGGAAACTCGACGCGGATGACGCAGAACTTGCGTCGCGGTGAATCGGGCTTGTCGGAGAAGGGGCGGATGTCGATCACCTTGCCGAAACGGATGTCGAGTCGATCAATCATGGGGGAGTGAGCCTGGATGCCTCTGCGTGCAAGACTGGAGCAAAAGAAAACTGCAATGAGGCGGCGCGGCGAACGGGCGCACGAGGCAACGCCGTGAGCAGTCCTGGCGCAAGGGACGCAGGCCCCACAGGGTAGGCGATGACACTCATTTGGTCAGAAGGAAGAGATCGCCGTAAGTCGAGAAGGGCGTGACGATCCCGTGGTAACGCGAGATGGCATGGATCAGCTTGGTCAGGTACTCGGGCCTATAGGCGATCGAGCGGAAGCTCTGGCCTGCCTTGAACAGTACGCCCTGCTCTGCGTCGTAGACCCGGATGGACGACTTGCCGAAGCAGGTCACGTAGTAGTTATAGCGACCGATGGTCGTCGCAGAACGGGTGTTGAAGTTCGACATAGCCAAGTCGACGCCCGCCATGTCAAGCATCTCGATCAGCTCTTCGACATTGATGAAATTGCCAAAGAGATTGAACGGAAATAACACCAATTTGCGTCGCGGGTACTTGCCTTCGGGCAGTACGAGCGACCGCAGCTTCTCGACCGGTGTACA
>JAKANU010000014.1:9371-19698 GCA_021812315.1 Pseudomonadota bacterium | reverse complement strand
CGGCGGAATCGACCAGCACCTGCATCGTCGAACCCACGCGCGCGAGTAGCTTCGTGGCCGAGACCTCCTGCGCCAGCGCCATGAAGCGCGAGCGTCGCTGCTCGCGCAACGCCTGCGGGATCATACCTTGAAGGCCGTTGGCTGTGGCGCCCTGCACGGCGCTGTAGGCAAAGCAGCCGGCATGATCGATTTTTGCCTCACGCATGAAATCAAGCAAGTGCGTGAACTCGGCTTCGGTCTCGCCCGGAAATCCGGCGATGAAAGTGCTGCGCAGCACAAGCTGCGGACAAGTCTTGCGCCACTGCTCGATGCGTTCAAGGTTTTTTTCGCCGCTGGCAGGCCGCTTCATGCGGCGCAAGACCTCGGGGTGACTGTGCTGAAACGGCACATCAAGGTACGGCAAGACCAGACCGCTGGCCATCAGGTCGATCACAGCGTCCACATGCGGGTACGGATACACATAGTGCAAGCGCACCCAGGCACCGTAGGGCCGCGCCATCTCGCCGAGTGCCCGGACCAGCTCGAACATTCGCGTGCGGATCGGTCGCCCGTCCCAGAAGCCGGTGCGGTACTTCAGGTCAACGCCATAAGCCGAGGTATCCTGACTGATCACGAGTAGCTCCTTGACGCCGCCCTCGAACAGTGCGCGCGCCTCGCCCAGCACCTCACCGATGGGTCGAGACACCAGATCTCCGCGCAAGGAGGGAATGATGCAGAACGTGCAGCGGTGATTGCAGCCTTCGCTGATCTTGATGTAGGCGTAGTGCCGCGGCGTGAGCTTCACGCCAGCGACGCCAAACGAGTTGGGAACCAGATCAAGGAACGGCTCGTGCGGCTTGGGCAAGTGCGCGTGCACGGCGTCCATCACCTCCTGGAGCGCATGCGGGCCGGTCACCGCGAGCACACTGGGATGCATCTTGCGCACCAGATTGCCGCCATCCTGGGCCGACTGAGCGCCGAGGCAGCCTGTGACAATGACTTTGCCATTGGCCGCCAGCGCCTCGCCAATGGTATCGAGACTCTCCTTGACGGCATCATCGATAAAGCCGCAGGTGTTGACGATCACCAGATCGGCACCCTCGAATGTCTTGGAAGTGCGGTAGCCCTGCGCGCTGAGCTGCGTCAGGATCACTTCCGAGTCGGTCAGCGCCTTGGCACAACCCAGACTGACAAATCCGACGCTCCGTGCCGTTTCGCTCTTTGCATCACTTTGACTCATGCACCGATTGTCCCAGCATTCGCGCGGCTCAGCGTTTGACGCCAAACGCGCCCAGCAACTGGTCGGTTTGCTGCCGCATCTGGGCCTGCAATTGCGCCTGCATTTGCGCGAACAAGTTGGCTGATTGATCGGCATTGGCGCCCATCATCCCTTGCAGCGCCGGAGCCTGCATGCTCATGAACTGGGTCCACATTTCAGGCGACAAGCCTTGACTCTGCTCGGCCAACTTTGCCTGCACTTCGATCAGGGACTGAATGTTCTTCTCCAGGTACCCGCCCATCAAACCGCGCATCGCGTGACCGTAAAACCGTATCACGCCAGCGAGCACCGGCGCGGTGAATATGGGGGCGCCGTTGGCCTCCTCTTCAAGAATGATTTGCAGCAGGACGCTGCGAGTGAGGTCTTCGCCGGTCTTGGCATCGCGCACCACAAACGCTTCGCTGGCCATCACCAGGCGCTTGACTTCTGCCAGTGTGATGTAGGTGGACCGATCCGTGTCGTAGAGTCGCCGGTTGGGGTATTTCTTGATGACTCGCAGACTCGCTCCCGGCTCAGCGGGCTTCTTGGTTGGCATCCGAACTCCTTTGGCCCAAACCTGGGTCGAATAATTATGCTGTGCGACCCGGCCCATTTTACGGAGCACGTGGCCAGACTCCCCCAAGGTTTACCCTGAGCGTTGCGGTCGTACCGACCTGGCTCGGGCGGGCTTGAATATTGAATGCATCGTTTCTACCTCTTGGCGAAGCCTGCCGAACGTAAGGGGCTTCCCGGGCCTGTTAAACCGCCTGGGGCCAATTGATTTGCACTTTTCGGCTATTGGCAAGACAGTCACGCAGGTACAAGTTGATGAGACTTTGATACGGCACACCTGCCTCATCGGCCATACCCTTGAAATACTGCACAACGTCTTCGGACAACCGCATTGTGACGGGCTTCTTCAGCTTGGATGCGTATGGGTTCTTACGCGATTTCAGTTTGGAGAGGTCGTATTCTGCCTTCATGTGTATCCACCTCGATAGAACGCGCTTTCGCGCTGGGTTGCCTTGCGGGCCGAGATGATGCGAATCGTCGCACCGTGATCCCTTTCGCAATGGCAAACGATGAGAAGTTTTGCCTGCGAACTCATGCCAAGCATCAGAAATCGCTCTTCTTCGTGTGAATTTTCTTCATCGAAGAACTGGACACCGAACTCGTCGAAGAAGATCGACTTCGCCTCTTCAAAAGACACTCCATGCTTTTTGAGATTTGATGCAGCTTTGGCCTCATCCCATTCGAACTCAATCATACGTACATTGTATTTATGCTTTCTGGCGTGTCAAGTCGCCGCCGGTGTGGCTCGCGTTCTCCGGCCCACGCTCGCGGCGGGCCTATGGTTCGCGCTGCCTTCAGTTCGACTTCAACGATCACTTGTCGGCAGGAGAAGGGTTGGGGTGGCGGCCGATTTCTGGGCCTTTGACAGCATGAGGACGCCGCCCCAACCCATCTCCTGCCAGCCACGGATGGCGACCGCAGTCTGCGATCTCACTGCCTGATCACATCGGTGCCCACTGGTGGCTTGAACTCAAAGGTCTTTCCCGGCAGCACCGGGTTGACCTGAAACTCGCTGAAGCTCAAGACCGAACGCTGGCCAAAGCTGTCGAGAATTTCCAGCACTGCCAGTTCGCCTGCGCGCAAGCCAACGCTGATGCTCTGCAACTGCGTGTCTTTGGCCCTGGGGGTGGCCAGCACCCACTGCAGGCCGTCGCGCTCGGGCGCTTCTGCCAGGGAAAAATTTGCCTGCAAGGCACGCAGGTCCGGGGCCGCGGCGATCAGCGCTGCCGGTGTCGAGCCCAGCACCTGGGCCTGCTTGCGCGCGGTGACCTGATTCAGATCAACGTCGTACAACCAAAGCGTCTGGCCGTCGGCAACGATGCTCTGCTCAAACGGCTTCCTGTAGACAAATTTGAAACGGTCCGGTCGCGAAAACTCGAACGTGCCGCTGGAGGTCTTCACGCGCGGCGCCTGTCCGTCCCGGGCCGGAGCCGTCACCACTTGCGTGAAATCAGCCCGTCCGCTGCGCACCTTGCCGACAAAGGATTCAAGGCTTGACAGGCCGCCAGCCCCCGCCAGTCCTGCGTAAGCAGCTATGCAACCAATAGCAAAGAATCTGACAATCCGGATCATCACTCGGCCCGCACCGGCACCAGAATCTCGCGCTGCCCGCTGTTGCTCATGGCACTGACCAAGCCGGCCTTTTCCATGTCCTCGACCAGGCGCGCCGCGCGGTTGTAGCCGATGCGCAAATGGCGTTGCACCAGCGAGATGCTGGCCTTGCGGTTCTTCAGCACGATCTCGACGGCCTGGTCGTACATCGGATCCTTTTCTGCACCTGCGCCGGCATCGCCGTAGGCGTCGCCCTCGCCGTCGCCATTGCTGCCTTCGAGTACGCCATCGATGTAATTGGGCGCACCCTCGCTCCTGAGGTAGGCAACAACCCGGTGCACTTCGTCGTCACCAACGAACGCGCCGTGAACACGTATCGGCAAGCCAGTGCCGGCGCCGCTGGGCATGTAAAGCATATCGCCCATCCCCAGCAGGGTCTCGGCACCCATCTGGTCGAGAATGGTACGGCTGTCGATCTTGCTGCTGACCTGAAATGCGATGCGGGTCGGAATATTGGCTTTGATCAACCCGGTAATCACGTCCACACTGGGGCGTTGCGTGGCCAGAATCAGGTGGATACCGGCAGCGCGCGCCTTTTGCGCGAGGCGTGCAATCAGTTCCTCGATCTTCTTGCCGATCACCATCATCAGGTCGGCGAGCTCGTCGATCACCACCACAATATGCGGCAGACGTTCCAGCGGCTCGGGCGAGTCAGGCGTCAGGCTGAACGGATTGCCAATGTGCGTATCGCGCGCCCTGGCTTCGTCGATCTTGGCGTTGTACCCGGCGAGGTTGCGCACCCCGAGCTTGCTCAGCAACTTGTAGCGGCGTTCCATTTCTGCCACGCACCACGAAAGGCCGTAGGCCGCTTGCTTCATATCGGTAACGACCGGTGCCAGCAGGTGCGGAATGCCCTCGTAGAACGAGAGTTCGAGCATTTTCGGATCGATCATCAGGAAGCGCACATCGCGCGCCTCGGCCTTGTACAGCAGCGAGAGGATCATGGCGTTGATGCCGACAGACTTGCCGGACCCGGTGGTGCCTGCCACCAGCACATGCGGCATCCTGGCCAGGTCCGCCACCACCGGATTGCCAACTATGTCCTTGCCCAGACCCAGGGTCAGCATCGACCTGGACTCGTTGTAGACCTGTGAACCGAGGATCTCCGAGAGCTTGATCGACTGCCTTTTGGCGTTGGGCAACTCAAGCGCCATGGTGGTCTTGCCTGGAATGGTCTCGACAACACGAATCGACACCAGGCTGAGCGAGCGCGCCAAGTCCTTGGCCAGGCCGACAATCTGTGCCCCCTTCACGCCCACGGCAGGCTCGATCTCGTATCGCGTAATCACCGGCCCGGGCTGGGCCAGCACCACGCGCACCTCGACGCCAAAGTCCTTGAGCCTCTTTTCGATCATGCGGCTGGTCATCTCCAGGGTCTCGGGGCTGACCGCCTCCTGACGCAGCGAAGCCCCGTCAAGCAGATCAACACGCGGCAGCCGGCTGTCAGGCAAGTCGGTGAACAGAGGCTTTTGCGACTCCCTGGCCACGCGCTCGCTCTTGGCTGCGGCCACCATCACCGGTTCGATGCGCAGCGGCTTCGTGCCGTGTTCCAGCGCGTCCTCGCGCTCCTCTATCACCAACTCTTCACGCTCGCGCGCTGCTTGCTGGCCGAGGGCGATGTCCTGCTCGAGTTCGCGCTTTTCACGGTGCGATTCAAACCGCGAATACAGCCATTCGCCCAGCCGCTCGGCGAGTTGCGCCCAGGAAAAGCGGAACACCAACGCTGCGCCACAAAGCCCGAGCACAATGCCCAGCAACGCCGAACCGGTGGCGCCCAGCCAGTGCAGGCTGAGCGGCCCGAGCAAATAGCCCAGAATGCCCCCGCTGTGTCCGGGCAGTCGCCCCTCCAGGCTGTATAGACGCGACCATTCCAGCGCCGCGCTGGCGCCAAGCAGCATCGCCAGCCCGCACCAGAAAGCAATTCGACTCGAAACAATCCTGGCAAGCAGGCTGTCCGGTGCTGGTGCCGACGGCGCGAGCCGATCGCGCCCGCGCAGCCAGTCGGCCAGGCTTGAGAGCCAGACCCGCACCGCAGCCGCAACACACCACCAGACTGTATAGCCCAGCGCGAAGTAGCTGCCATCGGCAATCCAGGCGCCGGGGCGACCCGCCAGGTTGACCGTGGCCTGGCCACTGCCCGAAGTCGACCAGGCGGCGTCCTGCGCCGAGTAGCTCAGCAGCGCCACCAGCCACAACGCTAGCCAGGCGAAACCGCCGAGCAATCCGATCTCGACGGCAAAACGTCCCCAGCCCGAGCGCGCCGGGGTGCTTGTCCCGGTCGCCGCGTGCAGGGTATTGAGAGAATAGGTCATACTATGCGCAACTGTACACGGCGCGTGTCAGTCTCACTTTTTTTGAAAGCCAATATCATGTCAGTTGCACGACATGCCAGGGTTCTGATTCTCGGTTCCGGGCCGGCCGGTTACACCGCGGCAATCTACGCGGCTCGGGCGAATCTGCAACCCTTGCTGATCACCGGCATCGCCCAAGGCGGGCAATTGATGACCACCACTGAAGTCGACAACTGGCCCGCCGACGTGCACGGCGTGCAGGGGCCGGAGCTGATGCAGCGCTTTCTCGAGCATGCCGAACGCTTCAAGACCGAAATCATTTTTGACCAGATCAGCAGCGTCAATTTCGCGCAACGGCCCTTCCTCCTGCAGGGCGACAGCAGCAGCTACAGTTGCGACGCGCTGATCATCGCCACGGGGGCCTCGGCCAAATACCTGGGTCTGCCCTCGGAGAGCGCGTTCATGGGTCGCGGCGTCTCGGGATGTGCCACCTGTGACGGTTTCTTCTACCGCGACCAGGTCTGCTGCGTGGTTGGCGGCGGGAATACTGCCGTCGAGGAAGCCTTGTACCTCTCGAACATTGCCAGCAAGGTGTATCTGGTGCACCGGCGCGACCAGTTCCGCGCCGAACCGATCATGATCGACAAGTTGATGGACAAAGTGAGCGCAGGCAAGATCGAGCTGAAGACCTTTTGCACACTCGACGAGGTACTTGGTGACGCCAGTGGCGTGACCGGTGTGCGCCTGAAGAACCTGAAGACTGAGGCCACCGAGGATGTGCCGCTCAAGGGCTGCTTCATCGCCATTGGCCACGCGCCAAACACGGACATTTTTCAGGGCCAGGTCGACATGGCTGGCGGCTACATCGTCACCCAGAGTGGGCTCAAGGGCTTTGCCACCATGACCAGCGTGCCCGGCGTGTTTGCCGCCGGGGACGTGCAGGACCACGTGTATCGCCAGGCCATCACCAGCGCGGGCACCGGCTGCATGGCGGCACTGGACGCGCAGCGCTTTCTGGAGCAAGGCTAGGCGACCGGCGAGCATGCCGCTGGCAAGCTAAACCTGGTTATAATTTGCGGTTCTGTTTGAATCGGGTTACCGCCACCCATTTTCTTGGCGAGGTGAGGTCAGAGCGAGATCGGACGCGTCCATCGCAGGACGTTGTGATCGCCAGTGATGGCCGTTGAGAAGTATCGGAGTGTCCACATGGCACGCGTATGTGAAGTCACGGGCAAGGGCCCGATGGTCGGGAACACGGTTTCCCACGCCAACAACCGGTCCAAGCGCCGGTTTCTCCCCAACCTGCAATATCGTCGTTTCTGGGTCGAGAGCGAAAGCCGCTGGGTCCGTCTGCGCATCTCCAACGCGGGGCTGCGCCTGATCGACAAGAACGGCATTGACGCCGTGCTCGCAGACCTGCGCGCACGCGGCCAGGCTTAAGCATTCAAAGGAAGCATCATGGCAACCAAAGGCACACGCGAAAAAATCAAGCTCGAATCGACAGCCGGTACCGGGCACTTCTACACCACCAGCAAGAACAAGAAGCTGATGCCCGAGAAGATGCTGATCAAGAAATTCGATCCCAAAGCTCGCAAGCATGTCGACTACAAGGAAATCAAGCTGAAGTAGTTCGGCCTGCGTCCACCCAGCCCGCTGTCTGCGGGCTTTTTTTTTGACGCATGCATAGTAGCTACACTAGCGGCACACCGATGGTTCGAGGGGAACAGGTCACCTCACATTCGGGCAAGGGTTCGGCATGGAATCGCGCGATGGCGGCTCAGAACGCAAGTTAAAGCCCTGGAACACACTTGGAGCCATGCTCGGGGCGGGCGTGCTGGCATTTACCTGCGCTGCCGGAGCGCTTGTCTGGGGCATTGTGGCGAATCTCGCGGAACGCGAGTTTACGCAGCAGGAGACGAACCAAGCGCGCACCATTTCCACCATCATTGCGCGCGACCTGGGCGAGCACATGCTTGCCGGTGGCGGCGCGAAAGTCTGGGCTGAGATCAGCACCGAGGCGCGCCAGTACGTCGAGATGGCCGGGGCGCTGCGGCTGCTGGCGATGAATGCCAACGGCACAGTCAAGGCAGCTTCTGACTCAGTGGCCGTCGTCAGGCGAATCGAGTTCCGGGGCAACCCGGACTGCCCGGGTTGCGACTGGAGCAGGACCTTTCCCGCGAGTTCGATAGCTACAGATGCAAATGGCACGTCGCGGCTGCGCGTCGTCAATCCGATTCCGACCTCCCAAGCCTGTCTGGGCTGCCACACTGGCCTGGAAACAGCGCGTGGCTTTATCGTCGTCGATTTCGACTTGTCCCCGCTCGCGCGCGCCGGGGAGATGCGCAATCGCATCATCCTGGGGCTGGGCCTGGGCGCGACAGTGGTTCTGCTCGCGCTGCTGACGTTTCTTCTCAGGCGCCTGGTCATCCGTCCGGTGACCAAACTGGAGCAAGCCATGGACCGACTGGCGGCAGGGAACCTGTCCGAGCGCGCCGGGGTCGCAGTGAACAACGAAATCGGCGTTCTTGCCGGTCATTTCAATTTCATGGCCGACAGCCTGGAGTCAGCGCACACGGAATCCACCCTGCTCTACAAACTGGTGGTCGAGGCATCCAAAAAGCTTGAAATGACCGATTTTGCGAAAAATCTCTGCAACGTCATTCAGGAAAATCTCTTTCCCCGGCAGTCGATGTTCATCCTGGAAAACTCCTCGGGCGGCTCGACCTGTGCCATCAGCGGGGAAGCCGGGGAACCGTTCATGCTCGTGGGCGATGATCCTCTGGAGGACGCGCTGGCGCGAGAGTCGGTCATCATGCATCAATTGCATAGCCACAGTGCGCCGGCCCTGCTCGCGGAGGCGCATCGCACGCAAAAGCTGCAGACGCTGACCGAACCGCAGGGACTGTCATTCGCCCTGCCGGTGGTCGCCGAAGCGCGCATGCTAGGCCTGCTGTATTGCTGCGCGGTGCCGACGCGCGTGCTCGTGAGCAAGGACCTGCTGCAAAACCTTGGCGTTCACCTGATGCTGGCAGCGAACAACTCGCGCCATTACACCGGCGCCATCACCGACAGTCTGACACGCCTGGGTAATAAGCAATATGGACTGGTCCGGCTGGAGGAGGCGGTGTTCGCGGCCAAGCGCTACCACACCGAGCTTGTGCTGGCGATGTGCGACATCGATTTCTTCAAGACGGTCAACGACAGCTATGGCCATCTGGCAGGCGATGCCGTGCTGCGCGAGGTGGCGCGCCGGATCAAGGATTCCATGCGCAAGGCTGACACCGCGGTGCGCTACGGTGGCGAGGAGTTCATGCTGATCATTCCGCAGATCAGCATCGATTCGCTGGCAAAAATCGGCGAGAAGATCCGTGCCTGTGTTTGCGCGACGCCGATCAAGCTCGGCCGCGGGCTGCAACCCGTCCGGGTCACCATGAGCGTTGGTCTGGCGGCCTACGATGCCAAGACGGACAGCGGACAGGCGCTGATTGCACGCGCCGATGCAGCGCTGTATCGCGCCAAACAGGGCGGACGCGACCGCGTGGAAGTCGATTATTGATGATTGAAAGTTGGCAATCGGTACCCGGCGTGCGCTCAGGCTCGTTGCCAGACGGCAGCGAAAAAACCGTCCGTGTGATGCCGGTGCGGCCACAGGCGCAAATAGCGCAGGGCGTTGTCGCCGCCGCGGCAAAGACTGGCTGCATCCTCGACCTTCAGATTCGAGAGGATTGACCCGACATCGAGCTCGGAAAAGCCTGCGTTGGCTTGTGAAAATGCCTGCGCCACGGCCTCGTTTTCTTCAGCCAGCAGGCTGCAGGTGGCGTAAACCAGCCGCCCGCCGGGCTTGACCAGGCGCGCGGCGCCTTGCAGGATGGGGCCCTGCAGTTGCGCCTGCGCCGTGACCATCTGCGGCGTTTGCCGCCACTTCAGGTCCGGGTTGCGTCGCAGCGTGCCCAGCCCGGAACACGGAGCGTCGACCAGCACGCGATCCATCTTGCCCGCCAGACGCTTGATGCGCTCGTCGCGTTCGTGCGCGATGGCCGCCGGGTGCACGTTGGACAGGCCGCTTCGCGCCAGACGCGGCTTGAGTGCCTCCAGACGGTGCGCCGAGGTATCAAAGGCATACAGGCGCCCCGTATTGCGCATGGCTGCGCCGATCGCCAGGGTCTTGCCACCCGCACCGGCGCAAAAATCGGTCACCATCTCACCACGCTTGGCATCGAGCAAGAGTGCCAGCAACTGCGAGCCCTCATCCTGCACCTCAAAGTCACCGCGCTTGAATGACTCAAGCTGGTTCAGGTTGGGTTTGTCCGCGAGCCGCAACCCCCAAGGCGAATAAGGAGTGATGCCAGCTTTGATGCCGAACTTGACCAGTTCCTTGCGCACTTCGGGACGCTTGGCGCGCAGCGTGTTGACCCTCAAGTCGAGCCCAGCGCCCTGATTCAGGGCCTCGATCAGCGACCAGAATTCGTCGCCCACTTGTTGCTTGAGTGGCTGCACCAGCCACTCGGGCAGGTTGTGCCGCTGGCGCTCCAGCAGGTCGGCAACATTGAGCTTTTCGCACTCATCGAGCCAGCTCTTCTCCTGCTCACTCAAGGCACTGCGAAGAAAATCACCG
>JAKANU010000014.1:0-9361 GCA_021812315.1 Pseudomonadota bacterium | reverse complement strand
CCATGGAACCCGAGAATCGCCAGACGCCGCTCTTTCGGACCGCTGCCCGAAGGCGCGCAATGGTCAAACAGCAGTTTCTTGCGCAGCACGTTGTAGACCGTGCCGGTGAGGGTGGCCCGCTCGCGCGGCCCCAGGCCACGGTGCTCGCGAAAGAACCGCGCCACGATGGCATCGGTGGGCGCGTCAAACTTCAGGGTTCGCCCGAGGAGCTGCGCACAGACATCGAGCACGGCTTTGGGGTGCATAGGCGTGGATTGTCCCACGACCCGGCCCGGGGCGTCACGCGCAAGACCTGGATCAGCCCACCATGACTGACCAGTCTTTGAGACAAAAAGCAGCTGTCAAGCTCGTCAATTAGGCACAGACAGCTATTGTTTTTGTAGCAATTCGGCAATCGCGCGAGGGTAAATCAGATGTTCCTGAGTCAGCACACGCGCCGCCAGCGTCTGTGCCGTGTCGGCGGGCAGCACGGGGACCACGGCCTGCGCCAGAATCGGCCCGTGGTCGAGTTCGGCGGTCACCTGATGCACCGTGGCCCCGACAAACTTGCAGCCCGCAGCAAGCGCGCGCTCGTGCGTATGCAAGCCGGCGAAAGCTGGCAACAGCGAGGGATGAATATTCAGCAGGCGCCCGGCGTAACGGTTGACAAATACCGGACCAAGAATGCGCATGAAACCGGCCAGCACCACCAACGCCGACCCGGTCGGCGAGTCATAGCGCTCAATGAGCGCCGTCAACGCAGCGTCGAATGCCTCACGAGTGGCGAAGGCCCGGTGTTCCAGCACGTGCGTGGCAACGCCCTGCTCACTGGCCAACGCGAGCCCCCCTGCCCCGGCCCGGTTGCTGATGACAGCCACCACCCGCGCACCCAGGCTGCCGGCCCAATCGTCGCGCCGCGCCGCGCCGACGATGGCCGCCATATTCGAGCCACTGCCGGAGATCAGAATCACGATGTTTTTCATGCCTGCGCGGATTATCGCCGTGCGCTTGCGCCACGGCCCTGTCACGCCGCTGACAGACCGAATCGAACGATCGTGCTAAATTACGCCGAGTGGCCCTCAGTACGGCCACTTTGAACAACGCGTCCAACTCGGAGACCGTCTTATGGATTTGGCATTTACCCCTGAAGAACAGAAGTTCCGCGAGGAAATTCGGGCCTGGGTGCGCGAGAACCTGCCCAAGGAGATTTCGCACAAGGTGCACAACGCCCTGCGCCTGAGCCGCGAGGACATGCAGCGCTGGGGTAAGATCCTGGGCAAGAAGGGCTGGCTCGGCCACGCCTGGCCGAAAGCCTTTGGCGGCCCGGGCTGGAGTGCGGTGGAGAAGCACCTGTTCGAGGAAGAATGTGCGCTCGCAGGCGCGCCGCGGGTGATTCCTTTTGGCCCGGTGATGGTCGCGCCAGTCATCATGACCTTCGGCAATGCCGAGCAGCAAAAGCGCTTCCTGCCCGGCATTGCCAGCGGCGAGGTCTGGTGGAGTCAGGGCTACAGCGAGCCCGGCTCCGGATCGGATCTGGCGTCCGTGAAGTGCCGGGCCGAGCGCCGCGGTGACAAGTACATCGTCAACGGCCAGAAGGCCTGGACCACCCTGGGCCAGTATGGCGAGTGGATCTTCTGCCTGGTGCGCACCAGCAACGAGGGCAAGCCGCAGATGGGCATCAGCTTCCTGCTCATCGACATGAAGTCGCCCGGTGTCACCGTGGTACCGACGGTGCTGCTCGACGGGGAGGCGGAAGTCAATGAGGTCTTCTTCGAGGACGTCGAAGTCCCGGTGGAAAACCTGATCGGCGAGGAGAACAAGGGCTGGACTTACGCCAAGCACCTGCTCAGTCATGAGCGAACCAACATCGCCGACGTGAACCGTGCCAAACGCGAGCTCGAGCGCCTCAAGCGCATTGCCAAGGCCGAAAACGTGTATGCGGATGCGCGCTTTCGTGATGAGATCGCCAAACTGGAAGTCGATGTGGTGGCGCTGGAGATGCTGGTGCTGCGCGTCCTCTCGGCGGAGAAATCGGGCAAGCAGTCGCTGGACATTGCCGGCCTGCTGAAAATCCGCGGCAGCGAAATCCAGCAACGCTACAGCGAACTGATGATGCTCGCCGCCGGCCCTTACGCGCTGCCCCTGATCCACGAAGCGATGGAGGCCGGCTGGCAGGGCGACGCCATCGGTGCGGCTTACTGCGCGCCCCTGGCCTCGACTTATTTCAATATGCGCAAGACCACCATCTACGGCGGCAGCAACGAGGTGCAGCGCACCATCGTCGCGCAAACCGTTCTCGGCTAAAGCTGTGGAACGGTTCGCGCTGTGCGCCGCAAGACGCTCCCCCGTGCCCCCTCCGGGAGGGGGTTCCATTTTGAAGAATACAGGTGACCAACATGGATTTTGATTTCACAGACGAGCAAGAACAGTTACGTGATGCGGTGCGCAAATGGGTGGAGAAGGGCTACACCTTTGAGCGCTACCGCAGCACCGTCAAGGCCGGCGGGTTTTCGCCCGAGGCGTATGCCCAACTTGCCGAACTCGGTCTGTGCGGGCTCTACGTCGCGCCCGAGTACGACGGCATGGGCATGGGACCCGTCGATGGCATGGTCGTGATGGAGGAACTCGGTCGCGGCATGGTCCTCGAGCCGCTCAAGCAATGCCTGATCGCCGGCGCGTTGCTCGGCGGCTATGCACCCGAGGCGCTACGCTCGGCCTGGCTGCCGAAAATCGCCAGCGGCGAGGCTCTGGTGGTATTGGCCTATCAGGAACGTGAGGCCCGCTACCAGCTCGATATCTGCCAGGCAAGAGCGGCCGCGACGCCCGATGGATGGGCGTTGACCGCTACAAAAAGCATAGTACCGGCGGGCGACCGGGCGGATGCCTACATCGTTCCGGCCCTGTGCGAGGGCAAACTCGCGCTGTTTCTGGTCGCGTCCGGCGAGCGCGGTGTGGCGACCCGGGGCTACGGCACACAGGATGGCAGCCGTGCCGCCGAACTGACGCTGAGCGCGACACCCGCCAGCCTGGTCACGACCGATGGACTGGCCGCGCTCGAACACGGTGTGGACATCGGCATTGCAGCCACCTGCGCCGAGGCCGTCGGTGTGATGGACAAGACCATGACCATCACCGCCGAGTACCTGAACACGCGCAAGCAGTTTGGTGTTTTCATCGCCAGTTTCCAGGCTTTACGGCATCGCGCCGCCGACATGAAGATGCAGCTCGAACTGGCGCGCTCGATGAGCTACTACGCCTCCCTCAAACTCAATGCGCCGGCGCCCGAGCGTCGCGCTGCAATGGCGCGTGCCAAGTACCAGCTCGGCAACTCGATGCGCTTTGTCGGGCAGCAGGCGATACAGTTGCACGGCGGCATCGGCGTCACCGACGAATACATCGTCAGTCACTACTTCAAGCGCCTGACCCAGCTCGAATTGAGTTTTGGCGACAGCATGTATCACCTGGGCGAAGTGTCAAAGCGTATGCAAGACAGCGCTGGCGTCTTTGCCTGAGTCGGGTTCCTTCATGATGCGGTCGATGGCCCGCGCGACAATCGGCTCCTGATCGATCACCGTGAGCCGGCCGTAACGCAGCAATGCCGCAACCTCGCGCTCGGAGCGGACAAAGGCATCGAAGCCATCGCGATTCGTGAACAGCAGCCGTGTGCGCATCGGACTGACCCAGCTCAGAAGGCAGCGATGGCGTGTGCTGCGATCAAGCGCAAAATCAAACCACAGACCGCGCTTGAAGGTACGCGCCATGGCGTCATACTCGTCAAGCTCCCCGGCAAGCTGACCGACTCGGCGCTGCTCAAGCTCCTGCATCGCCGTGGCGCCCGCGCGTTCTTCGGCCACGGCCGCCGCAGTGTCGGGCTCAGGCGCATGCGAAACACGAATCGCCAATGTGTGCGTGGCGATCAGACGTCGCGTGAAATTCGCCCGAGCCTCCCCGGTCCATTCGATCGCATCGAGCCCGGCGTTGAGCTTGCGCACCAGGGCCGGCAAGACTGCCACCAGTTCCCGACGTTCCACCGCGCTGGTCTTCGGATGGGTTGACCAGATCAGCTGGTCCATCACTGCGACCGCATCGTCCCACGGTGCCGGGTCCTGCGGGACGTGCGCCCAGGCGCGCGCCATCACCTCACGCCACTGCTGCGTCAGGAACGGGATCAGGAACGGCACCAGTCGCAGGGGCGGGAGCACCTCCTTGATCCGGGCATGAACCACCTCATCGGCATGCGCCAGAGCCTGCTCACGTGATTCACCCACCAGTTCCTGTTGCGCCACAGGTTCGAGCTGCACACGCGCCTGTTGCTCGGTTTCAAACAGGAACTCGGTGAATTCAAGCAGCAACTCGCTAAACAGCGCCAGATCATCTTCAAACTCGTTGAGCACCCTTTTGACCGTGTTTTCGATGCGAACGTATAGCGGATCGGTTTCGCCCTTTTCCGGGGCCCAGGCAATCGACGCATGGGCCAGCGTATCGACGAGTCGCCGCGCCGGGTGTTCGGCCGAGAGGAAGAAGTCACGGTCAATCATGGCCGCCTTGAGCACCGGAATCTGCAGACGGCCAATCACAAACTTCATCTGCAGCGGAATGGTTTGGTCAGCAAACACGAAGTCAAACACCTCCGCCAGCGCGTCGACCGTACCACGGTCAAGTTCCGGGGCGCGGCGCACCTGCTCGTGCTCGCGCATCTGCCGCAGGACGTTGTGTTCTGCCAAAGTCTGCTGCGCCTGCGTGCCCACCCCAGCCAGATGACCGCCGCTTTGCAAGCCTCCCAGGTAGCCCATGAACTCGGGGTCTGCGGGCGGCAGCGTCGGGGTCAACGCCGGCGCCAACGTCGGTAACTCGTCCTGGGCCGCCGGGGCAGATGGGGCCGACGCCGGGAAGGCCTCGGGCAGAACGCGCCTGGCGCTGACACCGATCCTTTGCAGGAAGGCCCTCACCGGCCCAAGATCGGATGGTCCCTGCGCGATCACCGGCCTACTGTCCATACCACGCGGCAGTGTCGGTTCTGCGCGCAATGGGTGTGGCGGGTCGGGGGCCGGAGGCGAAACATCGGCCTGCAGCGCGGGATTGGGCGACACTTCTGCCCTGCCTATCGCGGAATGCTCGGTCCACCCCTGCGGGCGCTTGATCCGATGCTCGCGATGCGCCATCACGCCGGCGTGTTCCAGCGTTGCATTCAAGACACGGTACAGCGGGGCAAGATCGACGAAGTGCTCAGGTGCGAGCGAGAGCATCACATCTTCGGTCGCAGAGTCATCCAAACCCGCCTGCTCCCAGCCCGTCAGCATGGCGCGGACAAACACCTCCGGCCGAAACGGATTGCAGGACGCAGCGGTGGCATCAGCTCCGAGCAACGCGGTCAGGCGCAAACTCAACTCGGCGACGTCGGCCTCGTAGCGTGCGCCAAAACGCTGCGCGACCCGATCGAGCAGCAGGATCCGCTCGACCTCGCACATATCGATGAGCGACAGCGAGGTGCCGTCGAGCTTGTTGATGCGCTGGGCTTTGGAGAGCTCGGTCCCCGGCACAGCAGGAAGAGCCTGGGCAACTTCCTCATCAAGCACCTCGGCCAGCGCCTTGCGCAGCGCCGTCTTGACAAGCTCACCCTGCTTGTGCAGCAGCATGCTCGCCGAGCGAAGATTCTGCGCACGCGCGGGCGCCGGCCTGGCGTCAAGCAGCGTAAGCATGTGTGCGCGCACGAGTTCCACAAGTTCGGCTTCGTGCCCGGCAAAGTACGCCCGGGTCTGGCCGGCCAGTTCAGCGAGAAGGCGATCGGCCTGCAGGCGCAGATGTGCCACAAGCACGTCAGACGATGAAAGCGAAGAAGTGGACATCACGAGTTGGCCAGACCGAAGTACCTTAGCAGTTGCTGCCTGCAACTGCTTGTAACAGTAGCACTTTCTTGAGATGCCTCAACAAATTCTGTGGCGCACTTTGTCACGCCAACAGGCGCGAGGACCTGGGCACGTGGGCCATCAGAAATTCCATCTGATCGGCGAGGATGCGGCGGTTGCGCAAAATAAAGTCTTCCCACAAGCTCGGGACATAGGGCGCGTACAACAAGGTCATGTTGGCCTGTTCGGGCGTCCGATGGCTCTTGCGGTGATTGCAGGCCCGACAGGCGGTGACGACGTTCATCCAGCTGTCGAGACCGTTTTGCGCAAATGGCACGATATGCTCGCGCGTCAGGTCTTCTTCCGGGAAACGCTCGCCGCAGTAGGCGCAGAGCTTGCGGTCCCGCGAGAACAACTTGCGGTTCGTCAGCGCCGGTTTCAGGTGAAACGGATTGACCCCCGAGACGCCGCGCGTGCCGATGATGCTGTTGACCGCGATCACCGACTGGTGTCCGGTCAGCGCGTTGTGCCCGCCACGAAAGACGGCCACTTCGGCACCCATTTCCCAGCGCACTTCGCGGGCTGCGTAATAGATCACCGCGCGCTCGAGCGAGATCCAGGACTGGGGCAACCCCTGAGCGCTGAGCTTCAACACCTTCAAGACGGGCCTCCTGCACGACGGGACGCAAAAACCGGGCTGGACCGAGTCAACCCGCCGGTCCCCACCGCTGGGACACAATATACCCTGTTTTTTGTGACAATCTAACGCACACGGGACGCGCCAACGTCGCTGCCAGCTATCAAAAAGATATCGACTTCATGAACGTTTTTCGCGGATTTCATCATCGCGGCATCGCCCCTGCCTGCGCGTTGACGATTGGCAACTTTGACGGGGTGCATCGCGGCCACCAGGCGATGCTCGCGCTGTTGCACGGCGAGGCACAGCAGCGCGGTCTGCCCAGTTGCGCGCTAACCTTTGAGCCGCATCCACGTGATTACTTTGCCCGCCTGCTCGGCAAGCCCGAGTTGGCTCCGGCGCGCATTGGCACTTTGCGTGACAACCTTGTTGAGCTGGCCCACGCGGGCGTCGATCAAACCGTGGTCTTGCCGTTTGACCCGCAACTCGCGGGTCTGTCGCCGCAGGAATTCATCGACACCGTCCTGCTCCGGGGCCTGGGCGCGCGCTACGTGCTCGTCGGCGACGATTTCCGCTTCGGAGCGCGACGCGCCGGCGACTACGCCATACTCGACCAGGCTGGCCTGGCGCAGGGCTTTGACGTGGCTCGCATGAACAGCTACGAAGTGCATGGCCTGCGCGTGTCGAGCTCGGCCGTGCGCGAAGCTCTGGGCCAGGGACGCATGAACGATGCTGCGCGCCTGCTCGGGCGCGCCTATCGCATTTCCGGCCACGTTTTGCACGGCCGCAAGCTCGGTCGCGAACTCGGTTTTCCGACCTTGAACCTTCGCTTCTCGCACTGGAAGCCAGCGGCCAGCGGGATCTTTGTGGTCCGCGTACATGGCCTGGGCGCGGCACCACTGCCCGGTGTTGCCAACCTGGGGGTGCGCCCGTCACTCGACGAGCATGATGTCAACCTGGGGCGGGTGCTGCTGGAAACGCATTGTCTGGACTGGCCCAAACAGCTCGGCGTCGATGGGGGGTACGGTAAAATCATCCGTGTCGAATTGCTGCACAAGCTGCACGATGAACTGAAGTACGACGGCCTGGACGCCCTCGCCAGGGGCATTTCAACCGATTGCGAGAATGCCAAAGCGTACTTCGCCTCCCCGAGCCACCATGACTGATAGCACCCCCAAAATCGATTACCGAGCCACGCTCAATTTGCCCGATACGGCATTCCCCATGCGCGGGGACCTTCCCAAGCGTGAGCCGGGTTGGGTCCAGGACTGGGATGAAAGAGGCATTTACAAGAAGTTGCGCGCCGCGCGCTCGGGTGCGCCCAAATTCATCCTGCACGACGGTCCGCCTTACGCCAACGGTCAGTTGCACATCGGTCACGCAGCCAACAAGATTCTCAAGGACATGATCGTCAAAGCGCGCCAGCTAGGAGGCATGGATGCGCAGTACATCCCGGGCTGGGATTGCCACGGACTGCCGATTGAAAACGCCATCGAAAAGCTGCACGGACGCGGTCTCGGCCGCGCGGAAGTCCAGGCCAGGAGCCGCGCCTATGCCGCCGAGCAGATCGCCCAGCAGATGACGGACTTCAAGCGCCTGGGTGTGCTCGGCCAGTGGGAGCATCCGTACCGCACCATGGACTTCGCCACCGAGGCCAACGAACTGCGTGCCCTCAAACGAGTCGTGCAACGGGGCTTCGTCTACCGGGGCCTGAAACCCACCTACTGGTGTTTTGACTGCGGCTCCTCGCTGGCCGAGTTCGAAATCGAATATGACGACAAGAAGAGCCAGACGCTCGATGTCGGCTTCCTGTGCGCGCAACCCGAGAAACTGGCAGCGGCCTTCGGTCTGCCCCGGCTCGAAAAGGACGCCTTCGCCGTCATTTGGACCACCACGGCGTGGACGCTTCCGGCGAATCAGGCGCTGAATTTGAATCCGGCACTGACCTACGCCCTGGTGGATACGCCGCGTGGCCTGCTGCTGCTCGCCCACAGCCTGGTCGAGCCATGTCTGGCTCGCTACGATCTCAAGGGCAGCGTACTGGCGACGTGTGAGGGCGCAGCGCTTGATCAGTTGCAGTTCCGCCACCCGCTGGCGCACGTACACGCCGGCTATGACCGCGTCAGCCCGGTCTACCTGGCCGACTACGCGACTGCCGACGACGGTACCGGGGTGGTGCACTCCAGCCCCGCCTACGGCCTGGAAGATTTCAACTCCTGCATCAAGCATGGTCTGGCCTACGACGCGGTACTCAATCCGGTGCAGGGCAACGGCGTCTACAGCGCCGACCTGCCGCTGTTTGGCGGCATGAACATCTGGAAGGCCGCGCCACTGGTGATCGACGCGCTACGCGCGGCCGGTCGCCTGTTTGCCAGTAGCGGCATCGTGCACAGTTACCCGCATTGCTGGCGCCACAAGAGTCCGGTGATCTACCGCGCCTCGGCGCAGTGGTTCATCCGGATGGACGATGGCGAGGGAGTGTTCACCACAGACAAGGCACCCAAGTCACTGCGCCAGTTGGCCCTCGACGCGATCGAGGAGACTTCGTTCTACCCTGACAACGGCAAGGCCCGGCTGCGCGACATGATTGCCGGACGACCCGACTGGTGCATCAGCCGCCAGCGCAACTGGGGTGTGAACCTGCCCTTCTTCACCCACAAGGCCACGGGTGAACTGCATCCGCGCACGCTGGAGATCATCGACCAGGCCGCCGCCATCGTCGAGCAAGGAGGGGTCGAAGCCTGGAGCCAATTGAGCGCCAGGGACGTGCTGGGCGACGGCCCGCAGGGTGGTGAGCACTACGACAAGAGCACCGACATTCTGGAAGTCTGGTTTGACTCGGGTACCACACATTACACGGTGCTGCGCGGCAGCCACCGCGGCGCGGCGTCCGACGAGA
>JAKANU010000253.1 GCA_021812315.1 Pseudomonadota bacterium | reverse complement strand
CATACTTTGTTAAATCTTGATCGCAACGATGGTTGGCAGCTTATGGTGGGCGGATCGCAATTATGCTATATCGTCACCTTGACTAACGAATCCGAAAGCCTGACTTTTCGGAATACAAGTGGTAATGAGGGTATAGTGGTGGAGGTGTGTGCGGGAGGGCAGTATGGCAATTTTCCCGAGATTTTCTGTGCAAACTTTGAGAAAGCAAAGAATATTATTGTGCTTTTTTTTCAGGGCAAAGAAATGCAAGAGACTTGGGTATGATGAGCGGAGCAACATTTATTTATTTAATTTTCGTGCGGGCGCGGCGAGAGCTACACCGAGTCCAAACTCTAAAAAAACCGGCTACACCGATGTGGTGCAGATTCAGAATGCCAGCGGACATGGCGTGGATATCATCGCCAGGAATCCCGACACCGGGGAAGTCAAGGTGATGGAGGTCAAAACCACCACCGTGGGCGCCTCGGCAAAGCTGTCTTCGGCACAAAAGGCGGGGGGCAAGGCATACACGGAGAGTCGGCTGGAAGAGGCATTGGGCGGCAACTACGGCTCCCAAGCTGAAGCCGATGCCCTGAAGGCGCAACAGTGGATGAAGCAGGCGGGCCCGAACAACACGCGATTCGAAGTGCAGCAAGTGCTGCTCACTCAGGGCGACGGCGGCGTCGTGGCCGCAAAACTGGGGATCAACAAACCGTGGGGGGCGTCGTCCTGATGTCCGCACGATGATGGAATCAAACCATGTCCACCAAGAACCAATTCGTTGACACCGCGGCACTGTTCAAGCGTCTGGACCGACAGGCGCGCAAATGGCTGGCCGAGTGGCAGCCGGTTGTGCCCAAAAATCACCAGCGGAACACCGATTTACTCAAGAACTATCTGGCCGGACAGGAGCAGGCGCTCATGCTGGATGCTTATTGCCAATACCTGGCCATCGACCGCTATCAGCAGTTCGAGATCGACGGGGTGCTGGAGGGGACATTGCGCTGGGAGCACCTCGCACTGTCAGCCCGGCATGACCTGTGCCGCGTCCTGGTTGCGGCGACGTGGGCGGAAGCGGATTCTCTGCAGCTCGGCCCAACGCCTGCTGGGATTGCGCGACTGTTGAGCGAAGTGATCCTTGCCGGCTGGCGCGGGCACACGCGTCTCTTGCTCGAGGCGCTGCTCCAGGGCATGGGCAACGCGCTGCTCGAGCTTTACGGCAACCGGCTGAACGAAGCCACGCAGTTTTACTTTCTGATTCAGTTGGGGGTGGAGCATTTCGGACTGGAGCTGCCGCCGCAGGAGGTGTTCCGCTTCGCCCGGCCGCAGGACATGCCCGAGTATGCCGCCGTGCTGGCGGACTGGCGCACCCCCGATTTGGCGCGGGTGCAGGCGCTGGTCAGCGCGATGGCCGAGCACCATGTGCGCGCGTCCAAGGGTAGCGACGGGTTCGTAGGCGCGTTTTCCCTCCAGAGCGACTACCTCTTCCCCTATGAGATTCTGGCCTTCCTGCGCCTGCGCGAGTGGGAGGGGCTGGAGAACCCGGTCTCGTTCGACCACCCGCTGATGAACACCCCGCTGGCGGTGCTGCCGCCCGCGCCGCTGCCCTGGCCCGAGGCGCCGCTGCTCGATGCGGCCATCGCCAAGTTCAAGACCGAGTACCCCGAGCGCAACTATTTCTATATCGACCGTCTGACCGTGCCGGTCTGAGCCCGCGGCACGGCGAACCTGGAGGACACAGCATGGGATGGGATGTGACGTATCACCCGGTGGGCCACGACGACATCGCGTCGACCTACTTCGCCACCCTGGCCGATCCGGCACGGGAAGACGGCCTGGCGCAGCAGTATGGCCTCGCATCCTTCGACGCCGACAAGCTCCGGAAGGTGTTCGCCAGTGCGCGTGAACTGCCGCCCGACAGACCGTTCAACAAGGGACATGCGTTTCACGTAGCCATCGTCTTCGGCTTTGTGCGCAAATTCCACTATGTGCGCGGCGGCGCGTTTTCCTTTCTGATGGACGACCCGACGATGCGCCGCTACACCAGCGACTGGAAGGATCTGGTCCCGCCGCAGGAGCGCTCGCGCGTGTTCGAGAACCGGCTGACCGAGAACTATTGCGGCGGGGTCTTTCTTTCCCACGAAGCCCTGCGCCGACTGCGCACGGACTATGACACGGACGCCCATGTGCGGACCAGACTGGACGAGACCTTCTCGCTCGGCCGCGTCACGGTGTTCTGGAAGGCCGTGGACGGCGCGCTGGAACAGGGTCTGGGGCTGATGGAGGCAACCGAGGCCATCGAGCCGAACCCGATGGATCTGAACGCCAGCGCCGGTTACACCAACGTCCTCAACTGCGAGCCCGACGGCCTCTTGCTCTATGCCGACGCGGCCCGGGAACAACTGGCGCAAGCCCAGAAGCAGTTCGCTCAGGCCGATCGAGCCCGAAAGGGTCTGTTCGCCCGGCTGCTGGGCAAGTGACTCTGCACGCAACATCTACACCGTCCACCATGACCTCCACCCGTACCAAACTGCAGGCCCTCGCCGCCGTCCTGTTCGAAGACGACGCGGCGCGCTTTGCGCCGCTGATGGACCAACTACTCGACGATCCCGAGGGCTTCGTGCGCGACGGTCATGCCAACACCTACGGCCTGACCTCCGACGAGTTCGACGCCAACCCCCCACCGTCGTTGTTGCCGGCCGTGTCGCTATTCATGGAGTTCGCCTGCGCTGAAGGCTACTCGCAGAGCGAACCCGACGCCGACGGCTTCGAGCTGTGGGTGGCCGCGCGCGCCCATGCCCTGGGACGCGGCAACATGGATCTGGACTTCGTCGACGACTGGGTCGAGGCCCATACGGGCGAGCCCAACTTTCTATCCGACTATTTCGAGCTGCTGGGCAGTCACCTCGCCCCGCTGGGGCTGGATCTGATCTTCCTCGACCTGGGCGACGACAGCGACCGCCCCTTCGTCATCCGCGGCAGTGATCTGCCGCGCCTGCCCAGCCTGGACGCCGCCGACGAGGCGGCGCTGGGCGGCCGGTTTCGCCTGGATCGCTGGGACGGGTCCTCGGTGTGATGGTCCGTGTGATGGATGGCCCGTGTGATGGCCCGGCGCAGTTGATGGTGTTCTTCGACCCGAACTGCCCGGCCTGCGCCCATTTGTGGCCGCGCGTGGCGCCGCAACTGCACCAGGTGCGCATCCACTGGATTCCGGTGGCCTGGGCCAAGCCTGACAGCCTGGAGGTGGCCGCCGCCATCCTGGACGCGCCCGACCCAGCGCGCGCCCTGGCGGGCAACGAGACCGGCTTCGACTGGACCCAGGGGCATGGCGCGCGCATGCCCGCCTACGCCGTGGCACCTGCCACACGCGCGGTCATCGCCCACAACACGGCTGTGTGGCGCCAGGCCATCGGCATGCTGCTGCCCGCGCTGCTGTACCGCGACGCCAGCGGCGCGCATCTGTTCATCGGCACGCCCAGCGCGGCGCAGTGGTCGACCCTCGTGCGCACGGCGCTGCCGCAGCAGCCACGGCCCTGAGCGCGAGCCGACGTCGACGCCGTGCTGAAGGGCTTCCCCGGAGTGCGCTCTGATCTGCGCGGCGGCCAGATCGTGCTCAACGGCGCACTCACCCCGCAGCGCTTCCAGGCCCTGCAGTCCGCCCTCAAGCCCTACCCCGACATGGTGGACCTCGTGCAGGGCGACGCCGTGCACATGCGCCGCATGGTCGAGCTCGACGTGCAGGTGGTCAACTTCAGCAAGAACGCCCTCAGGAACCTGGGCATCAACTGGCAGCAAAGCATCCTCGGTCCCAGCGCCGGTCTGGTGGGCGACTTTCACAGCAACGGCCTGTACCGCCTGGGCGACGTCACGGGCGGGGGCGGTGCGGGCAACGCCCTGAACGGCCCCGGCGGCGCGCTGCCCGGGCTGCCGCTGTCCGTCTCCCCCTTTGCCGGCTATCTGGGCCTGGTCACCAGCCTCACCTCGGCCATCACCTGCGCCGCTTGCAGCGCGGGCGCTGAGGTAGGCCTACGCAGCGCCTGCGCCCGGCGCGACCCCGAGGCAAACATTCATCGGGGGAGCCGGCCCGGCCGAGCCGCCTTGGTTGTCTGGCTTACTCTCGGGCAACTCCGCCTCGAGCTTCTCTCCAGTCACGGGCGGTCTGCCGCCTTGCCCACAGGCCTGTGTACCAATTCCCCCGGGAATCTCCCCAAGGCTGGTCATTGCCCTGACGCCGGCGTCTGAGGTACACTTCGTCCCCTCAGGAGAGGTGACCGAGCGGCCGAAGGTGCAGCACTGGAAATGCTGTGTACTCCAAAAGGGTACCGTGGGTTC
>JAKANU010000252.1 GCA_021812315.1 Pseudomonadota bacterium | reverse complement strand
TTCGCCTCGGCTTCTTCCTGCGAGAAACCGTAGTGGCGGGCAATGGCCTGGGTCAGTTGCTGGCCACCGAACGTCTGGTCGCGGTCATACTGGGTTTCGCCGTTGCGCAGCACCTGCATCGAGGTGCTGGAAGCACCGATTTCAAACAGGGCGACGAGCAGATCGTGGCCACCACGTGGCAGGCGCTCGATGAGTCTGCCGGCAGCCAGCCGCGACGCAAAGGAATCGATGTCCATGATCTGCGGCCTGAGCCCGGCAGCCTCGGCGATGGCCTGCCGATCTTGCACCTTGTCGCGCCGCGAGGCGGCAATCAGAACCTCTTGGTCGCCGGGGGAATTCCAGCTGGGACCGAGGACGCTGAAATCGAGTGCGACATCTTCAATGGCGAAAGGGATGTATTGGTTCGCTTCCGTCTCAACCTGAACCTCGACCTCTTCTTCGCGCAAATCACCAGGCAGGACGATTTTCTTGCTGATGACGGCGGACGATGGCAGCGCCAACGCCACGTTTTTGGTTTTGGCGCCGCTTTTTTTGACCAGCTTGCGCACAGCATCGACCACGTCATCGTGCTTTTCGATGTTGCCGTCGGTGATGGCGCCTTTCTCGAGTGGCTCGATGGCAGCGCGCACCAGGGTGTAGCGATTTTGCTCATCCAGCGCCAACTCGACCAGCTTGACACTTGAGCTGCTGATGTCCAGGCCGATCAGCGGCGCGTAACGCTTACGAAGCAAGCTGCTGAAGATGGACAACACAACCCCCTGAATGAGTGGAACTTGAAAAAGCCCGCTTGGAACTGATGGCTATTGAGGCCCGGGTGGCATCAGTTCAATGTTTTTTTCAATCCTAACAACAAGTGTTTGATTGTTTGTCAGGTTTTCCCGCGGCCAACCGGGATTCGTTGCAAAAGGCCCACGGCGGCACAGATGAGGGTGACACGCTCACTGGAAAATCCTGGCGGCCCTCCGAGAATTTTTACAATCGGACATATCCTCGCGGAGGGTGCTTTCCCCGGGTATCGCGCCAGCAGACCCGCTGTCTTCCACCGCATCCCGAACGGCCCTCTCCCGCAGCGCCCACAACCCCCGGAGCTCTATGGCGACCTCCCCGCCCACCAAGACGACGCCTGCCCCTAACACAGCCCCTCGCCGCATGGGAGTGCGGCTCGTGAGCGTCCTCATCGCCACGCTGTTGGGCTCGTTGTTGGCCGCGTGTCTGCTCGTCGGCGTGGTTCTGGCTTTCGCCTGGCCGCGCTTGCCCGACGTTCAACAACTGCTCGACTACAAACCCAAGCTGCCGCTGCGGGTGTACTCGGCCGACCATGTCTTGCTCGGCGAGTTCGGCGAAGAGCGTCGGGACTTCGTGCCGATCGGGCAGATCCCCAAAGTCATGAAGCTGGCTGTACTGGCGACGGAGGACGACCGCTTCTATCAGCATGGCGGCATTGACTGGACGGGCGTTGCCCGCGCCGCGCTGGCAAACCTGCACAAGGCGAAGAGTCAGGGTGCGTCGACCATCACCATGCAGGTCGCGCGCAACTTTTATCTCAGCAGTGAAAAGACTTTCACGCGCAAGCTCTTCGAACTGCTGCTCGCGCTGAAGATCGAGCGCGAACTGAGCAAGGATCAGATTCTGGATCTCTACATGAACCAGATCTACCTTGGCCAGCATGCCTACGGTTTTTCAGCCGCGGCGCAAACTTATTTTGGCAAGCCTTTGGCGCAAATCAGCCTGGCGCAGGCAGCCATGCTGGCCGGCCTGCCCAAAGCGCCTTCGGCCTACAACCCCTTTGTCAACCTGCCACGCGCAAGGATTCGCCAGCAATATGTCCTTGGTCGCATGCGCGCCTTGGGCTGGATCAGTGCCGACGACTACGCGCAGGCCCGAGACGCCGCGCTTGGTTTGCGCTCCGGTCGCGCCGCCGAAACCTTGGTCCATGCAGGCTACGTGGCGGAGATGGTGCGGCAGGCCATGTTCGCGCGTTACGGCGAGCAGGCTTACACCCGAGGCCTCAACGTCACTACCACCATCGTCAGCCGCGATCAGGACGCAGCTTGGCGAGCCCTGCACACGGGGGTGATGCGCTACGAGTTGCGCCAGGTCTGGCGCGGCCCCGAGGCTTATATCGACCCCCCGAACGAAACCTCCTTGTGGCCGCAGACTGTCGACGACGCCTGCAACGATCACCCCGACACTGAAGGCCTGCGCTGCGCCGTGGTCACGGCGGCCAGCCCGAAGCAGGTGCAGGTGATGCGTCCCGGCGGCGAGTTGCTCGACGTCGCCGGCGATGGCCTGCAGCAAGTCGCTGCCCTCGGTCTGGGGCCCAAGGCACAACCCAACGTGGCCTTGCGCCCGGGGGCCGTGGTGCGCATCTGGAAGCAGCCACGAGGGCGCTGGGTCATCACCCAGATCCCCCGCGTGCAGGCTGCGTTCGTGGCGATGAACCCGAACAACGGCGCGATCCAGGCGCTGATCGGCGGCTTCGACTTCCAGCAGAACGAGTTCAACCACGTCACCCAGGCGCAGCGCCAGCCGGGGTCGAGTTTCAAGCCTTTCATCTACTCGGCCGCATTGCACAAGGGGTTCATGCCGCCCACCATGGTGAACGACGCTCCGCTGTTTTTCGACGCCGCCACCACCGGCGGCCAGGCCTGGGAACCGAAAAACTATGACGGCACATACGACGGGCCGATCACCCTCAAGCAAGGCGTGGCGCAGTCCAAGAACATGGTCGCGATCCGTGTGCTCGACAGCATCAGCCCCAAGTACGCGCAGCAATGGAGCCGCCGTTTCGGATTCGACGCCAGCAAGCAGCCGCCCTACCTCACCCTGGCGCTGGGCGCAGGTTCGGCCACGCCGTTGGACATGGTGCGCGCATATTCGGTTTTCGCCAATGGCGGCTATCTGTTGTCGCCGTATTTCATCAGCTCCATCAGCGACGCCTCAGGCCATGTGCTGGCCGCGCCCAAGCCCGAGCGCGCAGGTGACCCCAGCCTGCGCACCATCACGCCGCGCAACGCCTTCGTCATGAGCACCCTGTTGCAAGAGGTGACACGCACCGGGACGGCAGCGCGCGCCCAGGCCGAGCTCAAACGGCCCGACCTCTACGGCAAGACCGGCACCACCAACGATTCGGTCGATGCCTGGTTCTGCGGCTACAACCCGCAACTCGCGGCCGTGGCCTGGGTGGGTTACGACACGCCGCTGAAACTGGGAACGAAAGAAACCGGCGGACGCGTGGCTCTACCCATCTGGATCGACTTCATGCGCACGGCGCTGCAAGGCGTTGCCGTGACCTCATACGCCCCGCCTCCAGGCGTCGTGCAGCTTGGCTCCGACTATGTCTACGACGACTATGCCGCCGGTGGCGGCGTGCATGCGCTGGGCATTCCAGCCGCGTCGGCGCCGGCCACCTCGAGCTCGGAAGACGCCCTCTCCAAACTGTTCCCGATGCGCAACTGAAGCAACTGAATCAGACTAGGGCCAACAACGGGCCGCCTTGCTGGCGCACGGCCTGCTGGACCAAATCCTCAAAGCGCGAGCCGCTGCGCGTGTCCAGCCACTGGCCAGCGTCGTAGCGGAAGTGGTAGGCGCCGGACTTGCTCGCCAGCCACAATTCCTGCAGCGGCGCTTGCAGATTGATGATGATCTTCTCGTCGTTGTCGAGTTCCAGGGTCAGCACCGCGCCTTCGCGTTTGGAGTCGATATCGGCAGCATCCGCTGCCGCCTCCACGCGGCTCAACATGGCATCGGCAAGGCGGAGATAGTCGGTTTGCGGCAGGGCGTTCATGGGACGGTTTTCCGGGTACGGCTGATACACTGAATTGATGCTTGAGCGAACCATTCTAGGAATTCGATTTGCCCGTACAGCGCGCATTGTCGGACTCGCCGTGCTGCTCGCCACATGCGGTCTGTTGAGCGCCTGCGGTCAGCGTGGACCGCTGGTTTTCCCCAAACCGCCGCCTGCCGCTCCGAGCCAGGGCTGATCGTCTCCACGGTTCCAGCCCGGGCTGTCTCGCCCGTGCGCCATGGACCCATACCCTTCCGCAACCACGACAACCAGCCCATGTCGCAAGCCCGTGCTGCAACCGCTGAACTTCCCGGCCACCCGCATCTGGCCTACCGCAATGGCGCCTTGATGATCGAGGCGGTCCCTGCGGCCGAACTGGCGCGGCGGTTCGGCACGCCGTTGTATGTGTACTCGCGGGCCGGCATCGAGCAGGCGGCGGGTGCGTACCAGGCCGCGGCACAGGGCAAGCCGGTTTCGCTCCGTTATTCGGTCAAGGCCAACTCCAGCCTCGCCGTGCTGCAATTGCCGGCGCACCTG
>JAKANU010000251.1 GCA_021812315.1 Pseudomonadota bacterium | reverse complement strand
TCGCCAGGCATCCCCATCCCTGTTAAAAATTATACCGCAGCGCCATAGGCGTCAATCAGCCATAGGTGTCAATCATCTGTTGACAGCCGCTGAGGCACGTACCGGTCTTTTCTATCCGGACGATTTTCAGCAAGTCCATGCGGAGGTCTCCGCTTCACTCTCCAGCCGATTCCAGTCGATGCGACGACTGCGCCAGTGTACGTCGATGGCCTGGGTAAAATCCGGGCGTACCAATTTGGCACGTGC
This sequence comes from Pseudomonadota bacterium, assembly GCA_021812315.1. Taxonomy (GTDB): domain Bacteria; phylum Pseudomonadota; class Gammaproteobacteria; order Burkholderiales; family Burkholderiaceae_C; genus Rhodoferax. The sequence continues at coordinate 4,106 of JAKANU010000251.1, read as the reverse complement.
TTCGCAGGTGTCGGCGGATTCGCGACGGATTACCAGCCCTTCCAGTGGCCCGTGGCGATAGCGACTGGGTGTGCTGAAGACCTGTTGTTCCAGCTCTTTTAAGGTGCTGTGGCCGTGCAGCACCTGCGGGACAAGGGCTAAACCGGCCTGTTCCGCGAGACGGTTGCGTCGCCGCGTACTCCAGAACTGCCCGATACCACGGTCATAGACATCGAACAGCAAAAACCAGTCGGGCAAGGCGGTGTAGTCCAGCGAATGCCGCGCGGCGCACCATTCGCCGAACAGGATGCGATCGGGCGTGAGCGCGGCGCGCAGCTCCGCCTCGTGCTGCGCCAGCCAGGCGGGTAGCCGCGCGAACTGGCCCGCGTGCGGCGCCACTAGATACTGCCCTCGGTTCTGCGTGCGCAGGCTGCCATCTGGCCCAAGAGAAAGGCCCAGATTGGCGCCATCGAGCTTTTCTTCCACCACCACGTCACCCGCCAGCAACGCGCGCACCTCGTCAGACGCCAGCACCTTGTCATCGCGCGGCGCACCCTCGCCCAGCCAGGCGATGTGCGGGGTGTGTGGGAAGCGGAAAAAGTCGGCAGTCATCCAGCGCCAAGCCTTGAGGTGTACCAGTCATCGGGCAGCAGCCTCTGAAAGCAAAGCCCTATTCTTCGCAACTGTGCCTCCGCGATAAACCAGTCTGTCTCTGCGCCGTACACAATCGGCGGCACTTGGTTGAAAAGGATCTGCGCCGCCAGTGCACATGCCACCCACTTGCGATCTTCCCGATCCGTTACTAATTCTTCGTAGGCAGGATCAAGCACAGCGATGTGCTCGCCGTTGGCCTCAAGTGAATCGATAGGCACGTAGTCGGCCAAATTTCTATCCAGCTTGTATTGCAAGACTTGCATGCCGTACTCCTGCTCGCGCAAGTTGAAGGGCATGTTTCGTTCGTATTCGTCTCGCACTAGCCCTTCTTCGTCCAGCACGATGCGCCGATCAGACTGATCAAAATCAGCAAGCCATTCGTAAATCATTTCCCGCAGCTTAATCTCCTGCGGCATAGCCCTCACTGCCAGATTCGACAGCTCGGAAACGGCACTGGCTGCCAGCATTACATTGGTATCAACTAGGTACATTGCCATCCCTCGCTCTCAACTCCTTTGCGCGCTGAATGGCCAAGGCCGTTTGTTCACGCGTCTCTCCCAGAGCGTCGCCAAAGAAGCCTTCCGGCCAGTTTTTCACACGACCAAAATCGTCCAGCTCCAACGGCCGCATGCGTGCGGCTTTGCCATCACGCTCGACGAAATACATCGCCGCGTCTTTGGGGGTGATCTGCTGTTTGGCGATCAGCGTTTGCATGCGCCGGAACAGGTGCTCGGAGTGGGTCTCGACGATGAACTGGACGTTTCGCTCCTTGCTCACCTGCGCCAGCAACTCGGCCAGCTTGCTTTGCGCCAGTGGGTGCAGATGGCTTTCCGGCTCTTCGACGATGACGATGTGCCCGGGCTGGGCAAACAAGGCAGCGACAATGACGGGGATGACCTGCGACACGCCCACGCCAACATCCTTGAGGTTGCTGGCCTGGTCGCCGTTTTCGATCAGCAATTCATAGCGCGCCGAGTTACCCAAGGCGCGAATGGAAAGACCATCGGCCAAATTCATGTCCTTCAACCAGCGAATCGTCTGCTCGAAGAGCTGTGCCTCCGCAGGCGGGGGGTGATTGCGCTTCTTGGCTGCCTGTCGTGCCACGCCGCTGGCGATCAGGGCATCCACGGCCTTGGCCCCGTCGTCGCCAATGTGGGCAGGCATACGACCAGCCCAAACATAGTCGCGCTGGGCCAAGCGGCGCACGGGGCCCAAGTAGATGATGCGCCCCAGTTCATCCAGCAAGGCCGGGCCGATCGGCTTGATCAGTTCACCCTGCGCGCCGAGCTTGTTCAGCGTGGAGGCCGAGAAGGCAAATGAACGTTGTGGCCGAAAGTCCGCACTTTGGCCTAACGACTTGGCCTTGGTGGCCAAGTTCAGGCGATAAATGCCGGGCTTGCGCCGCTGCACGCTGAAGCCTTTCCCGTCTCTTCCCAACCGCAAAAACGCCAGCTCGGCGCTTCCTGCGGGCCCTTTGTTGTAGCGTGCAGAAAACAGCGTCGAGCTTTCCGCCTGACCATCTTCACTCCAGCGGAACTCGATGCCGACCTGCGTAGCCGAGGTGCTTTCACTGGCTGCTCCATGGCGGCAGAGCAGATCCTTGAACTGGCCCAGCGTGACCGAGTCATCGGCATCGGGGTTGCCAAGGTTCAAGTCCAGATTGGGGTCGTCGCCGTTGACCGTTTGCCGGATCAGCAGCAGGCTCTGGATCAAGCTGGATTTACCGGAAGAGTTGGTGCCCAGCAGCAGCGTAATCGGTGCCAACCGGGTGGGGCCTGTGCTGCGCCAGATCTTGAAATTTTCCAGTTTCAGGTGCGTTAGCATCAGTGCAGCTCCCCGCGTTCCAGCTTATCCCATGCCGCCAGCACCAGGCGTTGGGTGCGATATTCGCCGAATTCGCGTTGCTCGTTTTTTTTCAGCACGCGGAAGGTTTCGCTGGGCTCATCGTCGCCCATGACGTCGCTGGGGTCGAGGATGTAGCGCAGATCAATGCGGGTGAGGCCGTAGAGGCGGGCGTAGTACGCATCGAGTTCGGCGCGCAGTTGGGCGCGGCGGTCCGGGTCGAAGGCGAAGGGCGGGCCGTCGAAGCCGAGGTCCTGCGCCCAGGCGTTCAGGTCATGGGCGGTGTAGGTGAGTTCGAGCACGCGCGGAACGATGAAAGCGAGGTCGGCTTCGGAGTAGCGGTCGGGGGACAGGATGGGGAATTGCTTGAGGTAGAAATAGGTCAGCGATGTTCCTCCAACCTTTTGGCGCGCTATGTAGTCCAAAACCAGAGCGCTGAAGTTGGCCAGCAAAGCCGCAGCAAGCAGCGGTTCCTGCGCGGTCATGAACAACGGCATTTTGTGATTGACCCCCACCCCCCCCACCACCGCGGCAATCACGGTGCGCTCGTCAGTGGCGCGGCAGATGTCGCGCCAGCCCATCAGCCAGCCTCGGCTCCAGCCTTTGTCGGCCAGGCGCTGCGCCACTTCCGCCGCGTCCACCCAGTAGCGCGGGGTGACGGTGAAGCCGGGGTCGCGGTGTTCGGTCAAGGTCACGTCGCGGCTGTTGCCGTCGGGGGTATAGGTGGCCCAGCGGTGGTCGAACTGGTGGATCATTTTCGCCTCGTATAGCGGCAGGCGGCCCTGGCCTGCGGCGTCGGCGAACAGGTGGCTGTCGTTGGACATGTGCAGCATCGCCATAAAGCGAATGCCCCAGGGGTTGCCGTCGGGCCGGTTGTCGTCGATGAGCACGGGGGCGGCGCGGTAGAGCTTTTTGGTGAGTTCGGCGTCGCTGCTGCTCCGGAACACCGGGCAGGTAAGGGTGTTGGGGTTGAGCAGGCGGAATTCGTCGGGGCTGAGGCGGAAGCGGCGGCGCGCATCGGCGAGTTGCTCGATGCGGGTGGCGAAACACACGAACTCGGCTTGCGCGGCTTGTCCCAGGGTGAGCAGGCAGAACTTCATGCGGCTATCCACTGCCGGAAACAATCGCTCGCGGTTTTCGATGTCGTAGAGGCTGACCAGCCGCGCGCTCTGGGTGATGTGGGCAAAAAACGCCTTGGTGCTGTCGTCGGTGGCAATGCCGGTGGGCACGATGAAACCGGCGCGGCCCAGTGGCGCCATCAACTGCGCGAAGGTTTCGGCAAAGAGGGCGTAGGTGTTCACATCGCCTACGCCGGTGAGCGGGTAGCGGCCGCCGTCTTCGCCATTGACATGAGCGAACAGGCTCATGGCCTCGGCGGTGCGGCGGGCGGTGATGAATTGGGCGTACAGGCGCTGCTCGGCGGCGCATTCGGGCGCGGCGTGTGCCAGTTCGGGAAACAGATGCCGTGCCAGCATGCCCTCGGAGAGCCACTGGATGCGCTGGCTGCGTTCGGCTTTGTTGCGTGCCTGCGCCACGTCGCGGTGGCGGGTGGCGAAGAATTCTTCTTCCTGCAGCTTGATGCGTTCCCACGGCGGATTGCCCAGCACGCAGTCAAAGCCGCCCGCCGCGAA
>JAKANU010000250.1 GCA_021812315.1 Pseudomonadota bacterium | reverse complement strand
GTGTTTGGGTCGGCATGCCGCACGGCATTGGACAACAGGTTGCCAAGAGCCCGGCGCAGCATCAGTTTGTCGGCATGGACCCGTGCATCACCTTCGAGCGTGAGCCTCAGGCCCTTGTCTTCAGCCACGGCATCGTAGTAGTCAAATAGCGCATGAACTTCTGTCGCGATATCAACCGCTTCGCGGTTCGGCACCACCAGCCCGTTTCCTGCCTTGGCCAGCAACAGCATGTCGGAGATCATGCGGGTCATGCGTTCGAATTCTTCAGCGTTTGATTCAAGTACTTGGTGGTACTCGTCAGCGCTGCGTGCTCTTGAGAGTGCGACTTGCGTTTGTGTCATGAGGTTGCTCACCGGCGTGCGCAATTCGTGGGCGATGTCGGAAGAAAAGTCCGACAGACGTCGAAACGCCTCTTCCAGTCTTGCCAACATCTCGTTGAGTGAGTGGGCTAGCTCGGCCAACTCAAGCGGTGCCGATTCCACCGGAAGGCGATGGGCCAATTGCTGTGCTGTCACCACTTGGGCTTGCTCACGCATGGCGCGCAGCGGCGCTAGGCCGCGGCGTGCCGCTGCCCAGCCAAAGAAACCGGTCAAAACGGCTGCACCAAACACAAACAACCAAAGAGTCTGCAGGAAAGAACGCATGAACGCCTGGTGATGCGCAATGTCGATCGCAACCACCACGATCATGGGTGTGCTTTCGCCTTTGGTGTTGGACAGGCCGCTTGGCAACTCCGCCGCAATGGCGCGATAGGCTTGCTCACCCAGTGTCCAGAGCACCGGGTGATGTGGCTTGTGGATCGCACTGGAAGTCACCAAATCGATGGGGAAATCGGCGTTCGATGTGGAGAAAATCAGTTCGCGATCCGGACCCAGAACCAGCACTTCGAGACCGTGGTGCCCGACCAGGGAGTTGTTCAGCACCTGCGAAACATGTGCAATATCGTCCTTCGACTTCAATTGCTCAAGGGTGTGCCGGGCCAACTCCATCTTGCCCACCAACACATCCATGTCCTGTTGTTCAAAGTGCTTCTCTACCGAGGACGCTATCACAGTCCCCAATGCCAGCAGCACGACGGTCGAGGCGCCGACAAACAATAGCGTCAATCGACGGGTGATCGAGGGTCGTGCGGTCAGGCGCAATCCGGGACCTCCAGGACGTATCCCATGCCGCGCACGGTACGGATCAGCTTGGGTTCAAAACTGTCGTCGATCTTGACGCGCAGACGACGCATGGCAACCTCTATGACATTGGTGTCGCTGTCAAAGTTCATGTCCCACACCTGCGAAGCTATCAGTGACCGAGGCAACACCTCACCCTGGCGCCGCAACAGCAACTCGAGCAGGGCGAACTCCTTGGCAGTCAGATCTATGCGCTTGCCGGAGCGGACCACGCGCCGGCGCAGCAAATCAAGCTCCAGGTCGGCAGCGTGCAAAAACTCCGCGGCCGTGGCCTTGGTTCCCCGGCGCAGCAGGGTGCGCACCCTGGCCAGCAACTCGGAAAACGCAAACGGCTTGACCAGGTAATCGTCAGCACCAAGTTCCAGACCTTTGACCCGGTCATCAACGTGGTCGCGCGCGGTCAGAAACAGCACCGGCATGTCCTTGCCAGCCTTGCGGATTCCCTGCAAGACCGCCCAGCCATCCAGACCCGGCAGCATCACATCAAGAATCGCCAGGTCGAACGATTCGGTCAGACCATGATGCAGACCGTCCAACCCGTCACGCACCAGATCAACACTGTAGCCGGCCTCGATCAAACCCTGCTTCAAGTAGTCCCCGGTTTTGGATTCGTCCTCGACGATGAGGATCTTCATGGTTGTGCTGCTCCTAAGGGGGTTGACAAACGGGCCCCATTCTGCGCCGCCCAAGTTGTTCCGCGGCCTGCATAACACAAATGTAATCTGGCAGTCAGCGTTCTGTAGGGATGCCGTCCTGTGCGGTGCAAGCGCGATGCTATCAACAAATCTGACAGGCTCAACGAGCAGCCGTTGACGCTGCCAAATCGCAGTCGATGACATATTGCTGACTGGAATGTCACGCCGTGGTCACGTTCCAGACAGGTTCAGGTTCATATCATCGCGCTGCGCTCTGCGCTTGCTATTCACCAACCTGGAGAAATTGTCATGCTCAAAAAAATGTTGCTTGCTGCCACTAGCAGCGTGATCGTCGTGTCTGCATTTGCGGTAGATGCGGGCAAGGTGGAAAAGTCCGTTGAACTCAAAGACGGCTCCACCGTGTACCTCTTTAAGGATGGAAAGATGGCGATGGAGGACAAATCAGGCCGCGTTGTTCGCATGAAGGAAGGTCATGTGATGGAAACCAAGGACGGACAACGTGTCATCATGATCGGCGATGAAGTAGCACGTCTGGACTCCGTTTTCAAATTTACCAAGGCCGGCCCGAAATAGGCCGCCACGCAAATGTGTCAGGGTTGCCCCGAACTCTCGGAGCGGCTTCCCAGCAAGATAGATTTGTCATCAACGGAGAATCGCCATGAACGTCAGTTGGAAATTGCTACGTCGCATTTCAGTGGTGTCATTGGTTGGCCTTGTGTTGGCTGGCTGCGCCTCAGGCCCAAACAACCCCTCGCCTGAAATCGCGCAGCGGATTGAGGCTGCGCGCACCCGTGAAGATCACGAGGGGTTGGCTGCCTACTACGGCCGGGAAGCCGCCCTGGCGCGCGCCAAAGCTGCGGAACATCGCAAAATGGCCAGGAGTTACCAGGGAATGGTAACCAGCGGAAGGGGAGGTGCGAACATGCCGGCCCACTGCAATTCCATCGTCAATCTGTACGAGAACATGGCGATCGAATACGACAGCCTGGCGGCGGATCATCGGCAGATGACAAAGACGGCTCCGCTCTGAACGGGCGCTTCTCAAAACACCGACGCGGTGCCGTGTCGGGTGTCTGCATGCCGCAGATAACAGAAATGTAATCTGTTGGTCAGTTTTCTGTCGGGCGTAAGCTGGCACACTGCTGCGTTGGTTTGTCTGTGAGTTCAGTTCTCACGGGCTGTCTGTTTACCAACTACCTCTACCAAGGAAAAATGAAGAATATTCGCAACACTTTAGTGGTACTGGTCGCCACTTGTTTCGCCGCTGTTGCTGCTGCCAACAAAGGCCACAACGGTGGGCATGGACACGACGCCTCCGATATTGGCCACACCGGCCAGCGCACCAAGGTGAGCCGCACCATCGAGGTCGACATGGCCGACAACATGCGTTTTACACCGGACAAAGTAGCCGTCACGCAGGGCGAGACTATTCGTTTTGTGATCAAGAACTCAGGTCAACTCAAACACGAGTTTGTGATGGGCACGGTGAAGACGTTGAAAGAACACTACGGGATGATGAAAAAGTTCCCAGCCATGGAGCACGCCGACGACAACATGCTGACGGTGGCGCCGGGTCAGAGCGGTGAATTGATCTGGCAGTTCAGCAAATCGGGAGCGGTAAACTTCGCCTGCCTGCAGCCAGGACATTACGAAGCTGGCATGAACGGGGCGATTCAGATCGCGCGTGCGAAAGCTGTCGGTGGCGCTGGCACGCTAGCTGCGGCCGATCTTCAAACGGTCCAGCGATAGTACCGGATTGACGGCACTGGCCGGTGCACTGAAAATTACAAAAATGTAATCTCCGGGTCAACTTTCTGTTGGGCTAGGGCGAGCAAACTACAGCCATCCCAATCACGAAAGGTTTAGTTCATGACACTGCGTACACATTCCGTTTTGATCCTCGCGCTGGCCAGTGCAGGTTTTTCTGCACAGGGCATCGCCCAAATGGACCACAGCATGCATGGCAGCCCTGCTGCAAAGCAAGCGCCAGCCGACGCCGCCATGACCATGGAGGACGCAGTGGTAAAAAAGATCGACAAGCCGGCAGGGAAGATTGCCTTGTTTCACGGTGCACAGAAAGACGGCATGCCAGCCATGACCATGATTTACCGCGTCAAGGACGCCACCTGGCTCGACAAAATGCAGGTCGGACAGAAGATCCGCTTTGCTACCGACCCGGCGGACGGCATGACCGTCGCGCGGCTTGAGTTGATCAAGTAATTTGCCGTGGATCGCCGCACCGACGCCTCCCCCGGTTGGGCGCTGGTATTTGCCGCATGGTTGATTGCGGCGACCGCCACACTGGGCGCGCTGTTCATGAGCGAGGTCATGGCATTTGCGCCTTGTCTGCTGTGCTGGTATCAGCGGATTTTCATGTTCCCCCTGGTCTTTCTGCTGGGCGTCGGCCTGTTCCCGCTTGAGCCGCGAATTGTTCGCTACACTTTGCCGCTGGCCATGGGCGGCTTGTTGGTAGCGGCTTTTCATCTGCTACTGACAGCAGGCTACATCCCGGAAACCCTGGCTCCTTGCC
>JAKANU010000249.1 GCA_021812315.1 Pseudomonadota bacterium | reverse complement strand
ACCTCGTCCGCCAGATATTCGTAGACTTTCTGCCGCACCTGACGCTTGGCCGAAAAGAGTTCAGGTATCTCGTGTCCTGCCCTGATCTGATCTTCGGCCAGCACCAAACCGGCTGCCCAGCCTTCCGTACTTTTTTGCAACTTGTCAAAACCTGACTGGTCCAGCTGCAACAGCCATCTTTCTGACAGAAGCTTTTCCGTCTCCCGTCTGGAAAAACGCAGCGACATGCTGCTCTCCACGCTGCGGCACTATGTGGAGAGCATGGGCGGCAGGCTGGAACTCGTCGCGCAATTCCCGAACCGCCCCCCGGTGGTAATTGAGCACCTGGGAAAAAACACCAAGACCCAAATCAAGGCGTCCGGCGCGAAACGAGGAGTGAGAACGGCGGCCTGAAGTCGCCTGAAGATTGCGTGCGTGGCGGCATTCATATTCCAATCTGCCACCAATTCCAAAAGCCCGAACCCGTTTCGGGCTTTTTCACGCCTGCCCGTAGCGCCAGTCCTGGCGGGGCTTCGTGGGTTTGCCTCGCGAGCGTCATCCCCTCCATAGCCGCATTTTTCGCCCTCCCTGGCCTCTCTGTTCCCCGTTTTTATCTGGTTGTCTCGCGAGCGTGCGCGAGGTCACTTCCAGTATTGATGCGGGTTTCGAGGCGGCCGGTTGTGATTGGCAACTCCTGGGCGGGAGCGACCGAGCAGCTTGTGTTGCTGATTAACTGATGCAAGAGCCGTCCACTGCAGAATTGCCTGGCCGCCGGATTAGTCCATGCCCTGAACTGCCCAATCGTCTCGGGCGATTGATACTTCCGTCGGCAGGCATGCGCCGTTTTCTTCCAGCCAGGCATCCATGGCGTGACCGACATGTGTGAGATAAGCGCGTTTCGGCTTGATCCGGTCGATGATCGACAAGGCTTGCGTGAGATCGTTATGGTTGTGGGGTTGGGTGCCTGGTGGATAGGTACAGTCGATCGCCAACTCGACGACCCTCTGATTGATCAAAAAGTCTTCCGTTCGTGGCGGCAGGCCCACCGTATCCGTCAAATACGCGAATCGATGATTTAGGCCATCTTCGATGGCGTAGCCAAAGGTTGGCTTGGAATGAATCAGCGGTAGTGGGGTTAGTGTCAACTCGCCGATGGTTATCGCTTCAAACTTGGCGAGCCTTCGGAATTCCAGAAGACCGTGATTCTTGTAAAGATCTGCGCAGCCTTCTGTGTCCGGCGGGCAGAAGGCCGGAATTGTTGGACCGATTCCCCAGCGCAGATGAAACAGCCCTTGCACGTGATCAGGATGAAAATGCGTCAGCACGATGGCGGTCAGGCTGCCGGGCGGGAATCGTTCGGTGAGATCGGTCAAACCGGCATCGAGCAAAATGCGCGTATCACCCGCTTCCACCAAGGCCGTGCAAGGGCGGCGCCGGAAGTGGGCCACCCTTCTTGCCCGTGTGCACGCCGGGCAATCGCAACCATAGCGCGGCACGCCGCCTGCATCGCCGGTGCCGAGAAACGTGATGCGCATGTCAGGTGCTCCCCCACACGGGCAAAGCAGCATGGGTCAGCAATTGCACGAAGCGCTCGCCCGCAACTTCCAGATCGGCGTCATTCTCGATGATTTCCAGGGGGCCTTCTGGGCGCATGAATTGTCTGGCACGCACAATTCGCTCAGCGATCTGCTCTTCTGTCTCCCGGCCGCGAGCGCGTAACCTGGCAGCGAGAACCTCGGGGGAGACGGTGACGAAAACCGCCGTCAATGTGGGATAGAGGCGGCGGGCCTCTTGCAGATATTCTCTGGAACCATTGACAACTACGTTGCAGCCCTTGGCCAGCCAGAGGTTGATCTCCCGGCCGATGCCATAGCGCAATCCGTGGCTGCGCCAATGCATCGCGAAAAGGCCAGCTGCCAGGCGGGCATCGAATTCCGCTTCGGTCAGGGCAATGTGGTTTTCCCAATGAAGCTCCACGGGGCGCGTAATGTAACGATGAGCAAAGACCACGCCGGGGTCAGACGCAAGGCGTTCCCGCCCGTAACGCATCAGACTGTCCTTGCCGCTACCGGACGGACCGATGACGTAGAAGAGTTTCCCTTCAGCCATGGTCGAAGCGCGCCTCGAATACCAATTTCCCGGCTGAAATCACACTGCTTGCCTGGGCCAGACCGTTGATATGCGCAACTGCGACGAGATCCGCACGCTTGCCGACACAAATCTCGCCCCGGTCGGCAAGGCCTGCCGCCCGTGCCGGATTGGCGCTGACCAGCCGCACGGCATCGACAAGACTGATGCCAGCCAACTCTGGCAGACGAAAAACGGCCACGATCAGCGTCGCCGGGTGATAGTCGGCACACAGGCAGTCGGCGACACCCGCAAGCACGGCATCCAGCGCCCGCACCGCGCCGGACTGGCTTTTTCCGCGCAGGATGTTGGGCGCGCCAAAGACGGTGCTCATGCCCCGCTCGCGGGCGGCACGCGCGGACTCCAGGTTGATGGGGAATTCTGAGATGCCGACCCCGAGACCGTGTAGCGTCTCGACTTTCTCCGGGGTATCGTCGTCGTGGGAGGAGACGCGGATACCCTTTGCTTTCGCGGCATCGATCAGTCGCCGGATACGGGCCATGGTGCCTTCGGCCTGGGCGAGCTTGTTCTCGACCAAGCTGTCCAATTCGGCTTCCGACTTCTTATACGTGCGAGCCAGATAATCGCGGAAAGCGGCGATGTCCTTGAACTGCCCCTGGCCAGGCGAATGATCCATGACCGAGAGCAGGTGCATTTCGTCGGCAGCCATCAGTTCGAGCAGAATCTCGGGGGCCGTTGGATCGGTGACTTCATAACGACAATGCACACGGTTGTCGACCAGGGCGTGCGGGTTCCAGGCATGAACCGCGCGAGCGACGGATGCTGCGAAGGCGTTGTTGCGCACTCCGAGTTCCTCGTTGGCGAAGGACAGCGCGTGGAACACCGTGGTGACGCCGGCGGCGGCGTTGCGCTTGTCGGCCTGGGCGCAGGCAAAATCGAGCGGGAAGTGCACGTTGGGACGCGGCTCGACTTCCTTCTCCAGGGCGTCGCAGTGCAGGTCGATCATGCCGGGAATCAGCGTCTTGCCGCGAAGGTCGATGGTTTGGGCGTTGGCGCCCGCTTCGGGGTTGATGGCCGCGATGAAGCCGTCCTCGATCAGCACGGCGGCGTCATCGAGCATGTCGTTCGGCAGTACCACGCGGGCACCGGTGAGATAAAGTCTGCTCATGCGATTTCCTTGAGGCGTTCCTCGATGGCAGGCGGTGGCACCAGTTCGACGACCTGATCGGCCAGCCGGCGAGTGGTTTCGGGGTGGTGGAAGATGGCCAGCACGGCTGTGCCCTCAGACTTGAGCCCTTCGATGAGGCCGATCACCCGCTCGGCGGTGGCCGGATCGAGACTCGCGGTGGGTTCGTCGAGCAGCAGCAGACGCGGCTTGGCGATGAGGCCGCGCGCAAGATTGACCCGCTGACGCTCCCCACCGGAGAAGGTCGCCGGCGAGACACTCCACAGGCGTTCCGGTAGGTTCATGGCCGAGAGCAATTCCGCTGCGCGCTGCCGCGCATCAGTGCGCGACACGCCAAGCGCCAGGAGCGGCTGGGCGACCACGTCGAGCGTCGCCTGGCGCGGCAGGCAGTGCAGGAACTGGGTGACGAAGCCGATTTCACGGCGCCGCAGTTCCAGGATCTGGTGCTCGCTGGCAAGGACCAGGTCGAGTTCGTGGCCCAGCGCATCGCGATAGAGGATGCGGCCGGCGCTGGGCAGATAGGTGCGGTAGATACCCTTCAGCACCGAGGACTTGCCGGCGCCGGTGGGGCCGACCAGCGCGGTAAGACAACCGGCGCTGACGCTGAAATTGACATTGTGCGAGGACGGGATCAGCTTGTTCTGCTCGTGAAGCTGGAAATGCTTGCCGTAAGCCTCGACCTGAAGAATGGGTGGGGTCATTTCGTTTACCTCACAGAGCGGATGCCACCAGACGCTGGGTATAGGCGTGCTGGGGGTCTTCCAGGATTTGATCGGTCAACCCCTCCTCGATGACGCGGCCGTATTTCATGACGATGGCGCGACCGGTCAGCAGCCGGATCACGCCCAGGTCGTGGGTCACGACGACCATGGCGGTCTTGAGTTCCTGCTGGATTTCGAGGATCAGGTCGAGAATGCGTGCCTGTACCGACACGTCGAGGCCGGTGGTCACCTCGTCGAGGAACAGCAGCGGCGGCTGGGTCGCCAGCGCCTTGGCGATTTGCACCCGCTGCTGCATGCCGCCGGAAAAGTGCTTCGGCAGGTCGTCGACGCGGGAGAGCAGGACCTCGGTGCGGGACAGCAAAGACTTGGCGCGTTCACGAATCGCGCTGTAGTCCATCAGATCGCT
>JAKANU010000248.1 GCA_021812315.1 Pseudomonadota bacterium | reverse complement strand
CGAGCGTGGTGGCGCCCACGCAATGCAGTTCGCCGCGCGCCAGGGCCGGTTTGAGCATGTTGCCAGCGTCGATCGCGCCGTCGGCCTTGCCGGCGCCCACCATGGTGTGCAACTCGTCAATGAACACGATGGTCTGGCCCTCGTCCTTGGCCAGATCCTTGAGCACGTTCTTCAGCCGTTCCTCAAACTCGCCGCGGAATTTGGCACCGGCGAGCAGTGAGGCCATATCCAGCGCCAGCACCCGCTTACCCTTGAGCGATTCCGGCACCTCACCGGCGACGATGCGCTGCGCCAAGCCTTCGACGATTGCCGTCTTGCCGACCCCCGGCTCACCAATGAGCACCGGGTTGTTCTTGGTACGCCGTTGCAGCACCTGGATGGCGCGGCGAATCTCGTCGTCGCGGCCAATCACCGGGTCGAGCTTGCCCAGGCGCGCGCGCTCGGTCAAGTCCAGACAGTATTTCTTCAGCGCCTCACGCTGCTCCTCGGCATCCGCGCTGTCCACCTTCTGCCCACCACGCACCGCATCGATCGCCGCTTCCAGCGACTTGCGACTCAGGCCATGTTCCCGCACCATGCGGCCAATCTCCTGCTTGCTCTCGGCGAGCGCCAGCAGGAACAGTTCGGCCGCCACAAACTGGTCGCCGCGCTTGATCGACTCCTTCTCCGCCGCTTGCAGCAAGGAAACCGTATCCCGGCCCACCTGCACCTGTTCCTGCCCCTGAACCTGGGGCAGGCGCTTGACCGCTGCCTCGGTGGCACCGAGCAAACCCGGCACGTTCACCCCGGCGCGCTGCAGCAGCGCCGTGGGGCCGTCCTGCTGACGCAACATGGCCAGCAGCAGGTGCGCCGGCTCGATGTAGGCGTGATCCTGACCCAGCGCCAGGCTCTGGGCGTCGCCCAGCGCTTCCTGAAATTTCGTCGTTAGTTTGTCGACTCGCATCGCGACCTCCGTGCATTCAATAACTTCCGCACAGGTGGCGGTGCGACGCCGAATTTCAAGCGTTGTCCATGCGCGGGACGCCTGAGTCTACGGTACAGGTGTCACGCGCCGGGACGCGCACCGTAGGGTTGCGCTACTCTTGACTCGCATGGTCGAACGCGTCGTGAGCACGCCTCAGGCGTGCCGCCAGTAGGCGTAGGTCCAGCGGTGTTCGAAGCCCAGACGCTGGTACAGGTGGCGCGCCGGGTTGTCAGCTCCGACTTGCAAGAAGATCTGACGCTGCTCGGCCGCCCAGGCTTCCTGCGCCATGCGCTGCAGGATGGCGCGCGCCATCCCGCGCCCGCGTACGGCCGCGAGCGTGCGCATGCCGTGGATGCCGACCCAACCGCCGTGCCAGCAGGCCGCGCCTACGGCGTGCAAGGCGGTCTGCTGGTCCTGCGATATTCCCGGTGTCGGCGTGCCCACAGCATAGAAGCGCGTGCCGCTGGCACGTCCCAAATGCGCGGCGCGGGCCGCGCCGTCTGCCGGGTCAAAGCCCGGCCCCAGAAACACCGCGCACCAGGCGGGGCTGGGCACGGTGAGGACATCCACCCGCCCGATCAGACCGCCCAGTTCGTCCGCGGCATGCAGCACGGGGCTATCGTCCTGCAGCGTACAGCCCATGACCCAGGTCGGATCGTGTTCGGTGTAGCCACGCAATCGCAGGGCCGCATGTACCACCGACTCGACACACGGCAGCCGGAACATTGGCTTCAATCCGTCAGCACGGTAAACCGCCGCGATGGTGTCGATCTGCTCTGCATCGGCCTGCGACAGTCGGTGCGACAAGGGCACGGCAGCGTGAGTCCGGCCTATGGAACAGGCGTCCAACGGCAACAGCCAATGCGGCAGCGCCACCAGCCTGTCCGGGCTGACAGCATGCAGCGTGGCACGCTCGATGGCAGCCACCAGCGCGTCGTCGGGCCGCCATGCCAGTTCAGACTCCAGAGGTAAATCAGCCACCATAGCCCGTCCTTCCTGCGTGGACAGCTATCGAATTCATAGCGCGTTGGTTGAGACTATGCCCCAGCGTTGCAGCGCCGCGTCGTCGGCCACGCGGGCATCCACCCATTGCGCACCCTGCGGGCCGTGTTCCTTCTTCCAAAAGGGCGCCTGGGTCTTGAGGTAATCCATCAGGAACTCGCAGGCCTGAAACGCCGCATGCCGGTGCGCGCTGGTCACCACCACCAGCACGATGGGCTCGGTGGGCGCCAGCGAACCTACCCGATGCACCACCCGCGCGTCAAGAATGTCGAAGCGCGCCAGTGCCGCGTCTATCATGGCCTCGATCGCCTTTTCGGTCATACCCGGATAGTGTTCGAGTTCCATGCCAAGCACGCTCGCACCACTCTTGTCGCGCACGGTGCCCATGAAGGCGCATACGGCGCCGACCGCCGCCTGACAGGCCCGAAGTTCGGCAATTTCCGTGCTCACATCGAAGTCTTCGACTTGGACCCGAACGCGCGGCTTGGGTGTTGAGGACTTGACCATAACTCGTCACCCGCCGGTGACCGGGGGAAAAAACGCAACTTCGGCGCCATCGGCGAGCGTTGCGCTTTCATCGCACATGACCTGATTGAGCGCCACGCGCACGGCGCTGCCGCGTGCCAGCGCCCGGGCGTGCACGCCTCCTTGGGCAATGAGTTGATCGCGCAGGGCACCCAGGTTCGGCGCAGTGGTGTCGACAACTTCATGTGCGCAACCCACTGCTTCGCGGATGGATGCAAAGTAAAGGACCCGGATTTTCATGCCAGCAACTCCGCAAAAGGAAGATAACGCACGACGTCGCCGTAGCCGATCGTCTGGCCGGGTGGATTGTCAATCAGCCCGTCACCCCACACGGCAGACGTCAACACCGCCGAACTCTGGTTGGCAAACAGGTCCAGCCCCCCCTCGGGGTTGCGTCGAACACGCAGGAATTCGCGGCGCTTATCGGCTCTTGGCCACGTGAAATGGGCGTTGGCAGCTACTGATTTAATAGCAATCTGGCGCGCCCCACCGAGCTTGAGCAGGAACGGGCGCACCAGCAGCAAGAATGTCACAAAGCTCGACACCGGGTTGCCCGGCAGGCCGATGAAGTGCGAATTCTCCACCCTTCCGCAGGCAAATGGTTTGCCAGGTTTGATGGCAATTTGCCAGAGGCGGATCGAGCCCAGCGCCTGCACCGCAGCTTTGACGTGGTCTTCCTCACCGACCGAAACGCCACCACTGGTCAGAATCAGGTCGTGGCCCTGGGCCGCCGACTGCAGCGCCCTCATCGTGGCGTCCAGCCGATCCGGGACGATGCCGAAGTCGCTGACTTCGCATCCCAGGCGCAGCAACAGAGCACGCAGGAAGAACCGGTTCGAGTTATAGATGCTGCCCGGGCGCATGTCCTGGGGGGCCACCGCGCCAGGCATCACCAGTTCATCGCCAGTGCAGAACAAGGCCACCCGCAAACGCCGCACAACAGGCACTTGATGCATACCAATACTCGCTGCCAGACCAAGCGCAGCGGGCGTCAGCCGCTCGCCTTTTGATAGCACGATGGTGCCGCTGGCAACATCTTCACCGGCCCGGCGAATCCATTGACCTGCCACCGGAACGGTCCTGATGCAGATCTCGCCAGGGGCCGTAACCGCACAGTCCTCCTGCATCACGACGGCGTCTGCCCCCGGAGGTATCGGCGCGCCAGTGAAAATCCGTGCCACGCTGCCTGCGGCCAGCGGCATGGCCAGCGAGCCAGCGGCGATGCGCTGACTCAGCGGCAGTACGGTCCCGGCCTCGGCCACATCGGTGCAGCGTAGCGCGTAGCCGTCCATGGAACTGTTGTCATGCGCTGGAACGTGCAGCGCGCTGACCAGATCCCTGGCCAGCGCACGCCCATCGGCCTGGAACGTTGTCACCCACTCGGTTTCCGAGGGCGGGGTGGCGAGCGCCAGCAATTCGCCCAGTGCCTGATCAAGCGGCATCAGCGGCAGGCGCGGCGTGCTCATACGAAGTTCTCCAGACGGTAGTCGAAGCGCGCCTGCTTCAGCAGCAACCAGCTGGCAATTGACGGCGCATCGTTGAGATCGAGGACTTCGCGCTGTGTGGCCTGGGGCAATTGCTGCGGCGCGTCGGTGGCTACGGCGACGATGAAGTCGTCATCGGGGTAGCGCACACGCTCGCCCGTCCCGACCCGCCAGACCTCGATCTTGGGCAAGTCGCAATCCTTGAAACCTTCCACCAGCACCCAATCGACGCCTTCATGGAGTTCGGCAATCAACTGGTGAACACTGAGTTGCGCGTGTTGCTCGAACTCGCGCATCAGGGCCAGTCGCCGGTTTGACGCAACCACCACCTCGAACGCGCCGGCCCGACGGTGCCGGTACGTGTCCTTGCCGGCGTGGTCAATGTCAAAGCCATGGTGCGCGTGCTTGACCACCGAGACGCGCAAACCGCGC
>JAKANU010000247.1 GCA_021812315.1 Pseudomonadota bacterium | reverse complement strand
GCACCGAGACGACTGTTTTACGGCCCTCCAGAGCGAGCCAGGCATAGGCCGCATTCATCGCATGCCACACATCGGCGTGGCAGGCGTCGAACTCACGCTTGTCGAGGGCGAGGTGCTGACGCAATACCGGGCGTATCTCCACCCCTTCCATGGAAATCTTGCCCTTCGCATGCGGGCGCGTGAATAACGTGATGTCGTGACCGCGCCTGGCGAGTTCCTTCGTATATTCCCAGGCATAGGTCTCGATGCCGCCAAGATCGGGGGGGAACTCGGGGCTGACGACGGCGATCTTCATGCCGCCCGCCCTAGCAGGCCGCCGTGTGCCGGCACCTTGTCGTCGGGCCAAACCAGCAATGCATCGGGGGCCGTGTGCCAAGTGAGCGCAATGGGGTCGTTTGTGGGGTTGATTACGAGCACGACGGGTTGCAGGCGATCCCCAAGGTTGACGATGCGCAGGCGTGCGTCGTCAGGTATGGGGCAGGGGAACTGTTCGGCCATCGGAACCGCCTCGGCATTGCCGCCGAGCAGCGAGGGCGGCAGACCTTGCTCTGTGGCTTCCAGCAGCAGCACCGCCTGGATCATCCAGGTACGATACTGGTCATGTGCCGGATAGATGCGGCACAGTTGGTAAAGTCCTTCCGCCCAAAAGCCGAGCGCATATTTTTCGTAGCGCAGCTCGGCCCAGCGCTCCAGAATGCCGCTTTCGGCGGTGAAGTGCGCGGCGGCATGGATTACCGGATCGAGCGATGCGTCTGCGCACAGGCGCCGATAGCGCGCCAGGTCCATCAGGTTGATGGGCAGGTAATGGTGCGCCCAGGTGCGCAGCGAAAGCTCGCGATCGATGTAGCCGCCCGGCATGACCAGTCTGGGGAAGCGCGATTTGATGTCCGGCAGGCGCGGCAGCAGATATTTCCACGTAAGGCGCTTGAGCGCCCGCAAGTGCAGAGGAAGCCGCTGCGCGCGTGCAGAGGGCAGCATGGTCAGGGTGACGAGCTTCATGAGGGGGCGGTACAGCCAGGGCGCTGCATCCATGGCAAGCGCCGATCTCGTGGCGCGCTCCGCCGCCGCGAGCACCGCTTCGTGACGCCGGCTTGCGGTCAATTTGGCATGGCGCATCAGGCCCACCGAGGTGTCGAGCTGGGTATTGAGCACCAGCATGTTGCTCGGCGATTTTCCCAGAGCCCTGCTTTTGACCCAGCGGAAGGGTGCGTCGTCCATGGACGCTTCGCCATGTTCCAGTTCGTCATGCAGAAACCAGACGCCGGTTTTCAGCGTGTCGGTCTGCGAGACAAGAAAATCGGCGAGTTTGTCCGCGGCAACTTTGACAGAAGCATCGGGTGCTTCGGCCAAGCTGTCGAGCATCAGATGCAAGGCGCTGGCGTTGAGGCGGTAATGCGCCTCCATGTTGTCAGTCCATTCGCCATGACGAAACCCGCCGTCCGATTCCTGCCGGGATAGCACGCTCAGCAGCAGTTGCTGCTTGAAGAGCCGGTAAAGCGTCTTGCCCGTGGATTTTTCCAGGCCGCAGAAGAGCAGGTAAAGAGCGTGGGCGTCGTTCTCGGAACAGATTTTTCGCTTGTGCGGCCAGGCGTAGCGGTCTTCATACACCTTGCCGTTGATGAGGTGGCGATATAGGTCCGCAGGTCTGGAGTAGCGGGTGTGGGAGCCGAGCAGGAAATAGCCTTGAGACTCCACCGGGCTAAGCGATTGCAACTCCTCGACGACTGCGGGATCCTGCAAGCGCCAAATGGTCGCATCCAGGGTCCAGCCTTCAGGGATAGGCGCGAAAGTGGCGGACGCATGTGCGTCATTTAGCTCGAAATCGAGCAGTTCGGCGTTGCGTTCCCCCAGAATATGGCCGTCCTGGTCGATGCGGCGCAGCGTCGCGGGGGTTGGCAGCCAGTAGCTAGGCGCGGCCAAATGATGGCTCCGCAGCACCCAGCCGCCAGCGCGGCATTGCTGTAGGCTGAAATGGCCCCGCAACCGGAGAGCGTTCTGGCTGCGGCTACGCAAGTACAGACACGTTCCTTGTTCTAGCTCGTCGCGCAGCCCGTTCGTTCCATCCTGGTTCCAGTGGAAGCGGGTGGCATGGGCGGGCTGCACCACGGCGGACCCCTCGATGACCCAGAGGTCATCTGGAGGCGGGGGTAGCACCCTCTCAAACATCACGTTGCTGTGCTTCCCAGAGCTTGCTCCACATGCGAACTTCATCTGGGCAATTACCAAAGCGCCGATGCATATAGTCCCGGATCGCTCGACGGGCGGCTAGATACTCCACTCGGTTGCCGCGCCCTAACCAAGCGCGAACATAGTCTTGCACGGCCCATGACATACGCTTGAGCCATGCGGACTGCCCGCTGCCCATGGAGAATTTCGGAGTCAGGCGGCGCAGGTTTTTCAGCCACAACCGCAGGCGCGCAGAAAATGGCGCATGGCGGCTGAACCACAGCAGCTCATTGCGGATGCTGAAGTAGGTGCGCAGGGGCGAGGATTCGCTGCCGAACGATACGCCGATCTTGTGCCAGACCCTGGCAGTGGGCACCACGACATTGCGCCAACCGGCCTTGCGCGCCCGGAATCCCCAGTCCACTTCTTCCCACACCAGAAAGAACGACTCGTCCAGCAGCCCGATCTGGCGTGCCACCTCTGAACGAAAAAACAGCGCTGCGCCACAGGCATAGTCGGTCTCGTGGTCGGCTGTGCCCAGGGATGATTCGGCCTCGCCCTGCCCAGGCCATTCCAGCCTCAGACTGGAGGGATTCCAGAACGCGCCATCAAACCAGACCCTTTTTGGTTCATCGAAATACAGGATCCGGGCACTGAACACGCCCGCATCCGCATTGCATTGCGCAGAGTCCAGCAATCGTTCCAGCAGGTCCGGCGCTACGGTGGTGTCGTTGTTTAGAACGAGAACAAAATCCGCGCCACACTCAAGGGCATGGCGGGTGCCAACGTTGTTTCCTCCGGCATATCCAAGATTGCGGCCGGTTGCGATCAGCGTCAGTGGATAAGGTGCGTTGTAGGCGCGCAAGCGTGCGAGTGAATCGTCGGTCGATCCATTATCGACTACGATCACAGTGAAGTTTGAATAAGTCAGCGCAGCCAGCGAATTCAGGCAGACGAGAGTGTCCGTAACCCCGTTCCAGTTGAGGACGACTATTGTGATGAGGGGAAGCGGCATGCCGAAAAGAAGTGAAAAAGATCAAGCATGGGAAAAAGTTGTGCCTTGCAACACCCACTGCACCGGAACCGCAACCAGACGAAGCTCATCTTGCAAAGGGGCGTCCATAGACTTCGCCGTTACTTTGAAAAATTTCAGGCTTTCCCCATGAAATACCACGCGACCTCGCTGATCGATGACGGCAAAACGGATGCCATAAGTGCCGGGAACCAAGGGGTAGAAGGGCATGAGTTGCTCGATTTCGTGGTTCCCGGCTGCAAATTCATATGAGTGACCAAGGACCGCCGTTGATTCTCCTGTGAGATATACGAAGTCTGTGGTGTGCGTGCCAACATGGAATTCAGGGTTTGACAGTGGTTGGTCGAGAGTAAAGCGTATCCGCATCCGCAATGAACTCCCTTCCGTCAGCGAGTCGGTAAGGTTGCCTTGGGAATCCAGTACGCCAACTTCGACGTTTTGCACCTCGCCCGAAGAGATGATGCGCTTCGAGCTGTTTTTGGCTTTTTGGTCGAGAATGCTTTCGTTGCTCAGTTGGTAAAAACGATCACAGGTGGTGTGTGGCTCACCATCTTGAAGAATAGTCCCATGCTTCATTAGCATCACGCGTGAGCACATCCTTTCCACCTGCCGGATGTTGTGGCTGACCAGCAGGACCGTTCTTCCCTGCCGTCTGATGACATCCTCCATGCGATCAAAGCATTTGCGCTGAAACGCCAGATCCCCCACTGCCAGCACCTCGTCTACGATCAGGATTTCCGATTCGATGCTGGTGGCGACCGCGAAGGCGAGCTTGACCTGCATACCTGAGCTGTAGCGCTTGACCGGGGTGTCGATGAATTGGGACATCTCGGCGAAATCGACAATTTCGTCGAATTTGCGGTCGATCTCCTTTTTCGACAGGCCAAGAATGCTGCCGTTGAGATAAACGTTTTCGCGCCCGGTGAAGTCAGGAACGAATCCGGCGCCCACCTCGATCAGAGGGGCGATGCGGCCGTCGACTTTCACGGAACCGCTGGTAGGGGTAGTGATGCCGGCGAGCATCTTGAGCAGCGTGGACTTGCCGGCGCCGTTGTGGCCGATGATGCCGACCACTTCCCCTTGCTCGATGGAAAAACTGACGTTGTCCAGTGCCTTGAAAGGTAAGCGTTCTTCCGTGGGATGCCCGAGCAGGCGCCGCCCAGCATTCAAAAATGCAGTCTTCAGGCCTTGGATTTGGCCCAAGCGATACTCCTTGGTGAGATGGTCGACTTCGATGATG
>JAKANU010000246.1 GCA_021812315.1 Pseudomonadota bacterium | reverse complement strand
CATCGGCAACCTGGGCCGCCAGCACATCGAGTTGCGCAGCGCGTGTGATGGCGCCGATGTAGGTGTCCTCGCTCATCGGCTGGCCCAGCTTGAAGCCACGCACGGTTTCGACAAAGGCGCTCACAAAAGTGTCGTAGATTTTCTCGTGGACGTAGATGCGCTCGACCGAACAACAGCTTTGCCCGGTGTTGTACATGGCGCCGTCGGCCAGCGACTCGGCGGCCACCTGCGCGTTCGCGTCGTCGCAGACGTAGGTGGGATCCTTGCCGCCGAGTTCGAGCTGCAGCTTGACCATGCGCGGACCCAAGGCCTGTGCGATGCGCGCGCCGGTAGCGTAGGAGCCGGTAAAGAACAGCCCATCAATCCTTTGTGCCAGCAGCGCTGCACCCACCTCGCCGGCACCGACGAGCGCAATGAACACGTCGGCCGGGACACCAGCGCCATGCAGCAGGCGCGCCATCGACAGCCCGGTCAGTGTGGCGTATTCCGAGGGCTTGTACAGCACCGCGTTGCCGGTCAACAGGGCCGGTATAAAGACATTGCCGCCGACAAACCAGGGGTAATTCCAGGCCGAGATATTGGCCACCACACCCAGTGGCGTGTGCTCGATTTGCTCCGTCATGCCGCCCTCGGCAAACACGGTTTCGGTCGCCAGCAGGGCGTCGACTTCCTTCAGGAAAAAGTCGATACGGCCGAGTAGACCGTTGAGTTCGTTGCGCGACATCCTGATCGGTTTGCCGGTCTCGGCTGTCATGGTCGCGGCCAGCGACTCCAGCTCGGCCACCACGGCGGCGCGAAAGCGCACGATGCAGTCCTTGCGCTGCGCCAGCGGCACCGCCCGCCAATGCGCCTGGGCAGCGCGTGCCTGCGCGGCCTTGGCCGCGACCGTGCTCGCCGTGTCTGCGTCGACCATGCGAATCAATTGGCCATTGGCCGGGTTATCAATGCGGAGCTGGTTCATGATGGGGTTCTCGCTTGGGTTTGGGCCGCACGCGCGGCGGTCAGAAAATCTTGCAACAAGGGCCGGTCGTCGAGCGTACCAAGCTCGGCGCGATGAAATTCCGGGTGCCATTGCACGGCGGCGACCCAGGCCGCACCGGTGTGACGGATGGCCTCGATCATGCCGTCCTGCGGACAGTGTGCCTCGACCACGAAGCCGGGTGCCAGGGACTTGATTCCCTGGTGATGAATGCTATTGATTTTGTAGCTGCCAGTGCCCGCCAATAGGGCTTCCAGGCGGGTTTTTGGTACGACTTCGAGTTGGTGGAAGTTGTGATCGTAGCGATCGGCGTCGCGGTGCACCAGCGACTGCGGACGCTGCGTGCCGATGTCCTGGTACAGGGTTCCGCCAAAGGCCACGTTGATCAGTTGCATGCCCCGGCAAACACCGAACACCGGCTTTTGTTCCGCCACGAACGCCCTGATCAGGGCCATCTCGTAGACGTCACGCACGCGGTCGCCGCTCCAGCGCTCTTCGAGTGGCTGCTCGCCATAGCTGCCGGGCCAGACATCGGCACCGCCGTGCAACACCAGCCCATCGAGCCAGTCTGCGTAGTCGTCAAAGTGGACTTCGCCCGGTGCACTGTCCGCAACCGGCGACGGAATCATCACCGGCAGCGCGCCCGCCGCCATGATCCAGTGCGCCATCGACTGCTCGATGTACTGCAAGGTCTTCTTGGCGAACACCGTGCGCGCCGGGTCAGGGTGCAGGAAGCAGGCGCTGATGCCGATCTTCAAACGGACTTTCTGATCTTCCATGTTTCCATTTCCCCCCCCTATCCCCCAGCCCCTTTCCACCCCCGCCGGGGCGGAAAGGGGAGCCAACAGCCATATTTGGCCTTGTGTCTTAAGGAGACAAGTACACGTGCCACTGCGCGTTGCGTAAGCTGGAAATAGCGAGGTGACGGTGGGTGGGAAACCGAAAAAAGTTGGGGTGTCAACGTCAAGAAATCCAGTGGTGCAGACCTTTCAGATGCACGTCCTCTCTTAAGAAACGCGGCCAAATAGGGCTGTTGGCTCCCCTCTTTCGCCCGGCGGGGCGAGAGAGGGGCGGGGGGGAGTGAGGGGGAAAAAATCACATTGCTGCCTTGAACAAAGCCTCGAAATCTGCCGCGGTGCAGGGCCGCGGGTTGGTCTGGTGGCAGATGTCGGCGCTGGCAATCTGCACCAGCCGCTGCAACTGTTCGGCCTTGACCCCGTGGGCCGCGAGCCTGCCGCGAATGCCGATCTCTGCTTTGAACCGTCCAAGCCAGGCGACGAAGGCGTCGCCGCCACCAGCGACTTTGCAGACATGCGCGAGTTCGTCGAACTTGGCCGGTGCCGCAGGCAGATTCCACGCCATCACGGTATCGAGCATCAGCGCGTTGGCCAGGCCATGGTGCAGGTCGCAGACGGCGCCCAGCGCGTGCGCGCAGGAGTGCACCGCGCCAAGATCCTTCTGAAACGCGATGGCGCCCATCATGGAGGCCATCATCATGTCGGTGCGCGCCGGCAGGTTGCCGGGCTCGCGCACCGCCAGCGGCAGCGCCGCGGCCGCGATGCGGGTGCCTTCGAGGGCGATGCCATCGCACAACGGATGATAGGCAGGCGAGAGGTAACTCTCGATGTTGTGGATCAACGCGTCCATCCCGGTGGCTGCGGTCATTGCCGCAGGCAGTCCCAGCGTCAATTCAGGGTCGGCAAAAACGCATTTGGCGAGTATTTTCGGGCTGAACACGACGCGCTTGAGGTGCGTGTCGTTTTCACTGATGACGCTCGAGCGCCCCACTTCCGAGCCGGTGCCCGAGGTGGTGGGCAGTGCCACAAAATACGGCAGTGCGTTGATGATTGGCCGCACCTGCGGGTGATCCCAAACGTACTCCAGGATGTCGCCTTCGTGCGTGGCGGCCAGACCCACGATCTTGGCGACGTCGAGTGCGGCACCACCGCCCAGGCCAATCACGCAATCCGCCCGGTGCTTCTTGTAAGCAGTTGCGCCATCCATCACCTGGCTGCAGGTGGGGTTGCCAAACACCCCGGAGAAGACCGCGACATCGAGACCGGCCAGGTGGGACTGGAACTCAGCCGGCAGTGGCAGCGCGGCCAATGCCCGGTCGGTGACGATCAAGGGGCGTTTCAGCCCTTGTTCAAGCAGGTGCGCCGCCACGAGTTTGCGCGCACCGGCACCAAACTTGATCGGTGTTGGAAAAGAGAACGATGTGATGCTCATGAGGAGGGTCCGCGGTCAGATGATTTCAAAATAGCGTTTCATTTCGTAGTCGGTGACAGCATCGAGCCACTGGCGCCATTCCCAGTCGCGCGTGGCGGCGAAGTGGTCAACAAAGCCATCACCGAGCCAGTCACGAGCAATGGCCGAGCGCTCAAAATTACGCGTCGTCTCGATCAGTGTACGGGGGGCACGCTGGACGTTTTCGCCGCCGACGTTGGTGCCGGTGATCGGCGGCGTGGTCAGCTTCAGGCCCTTCTCGACGCCGTGCAGTCCTGCGGCAATGACCGCCGCCATCGCCAGATACGGGTTGACGTCCGCACCCGGGCAGCGTGTCTCAAGTCGCGTGGATTTGGCTGAGGTGGCAATCACGCGAAAGCTCGCCGTGCGGTTATCCATGCCCCAGGTGGGTTTGACCGGTGCCCAGAAACCATCGACGAGTCGCTTGTAGCTGTTGATGGTGGGCCACAGCATGGGCGCAAACTCCATCATGCAGGCGACCTGGCCGGCCAGATAGCTCTCAAAGAGTTTGCTCATCTTGCGCGGCGCCTTGGCGTCGAAGAACAGATTGTGCTTGCCGTCGGACAGACTTTGGTGAATGTGCCCGCTGCAACCCGGCTTGCTCTGGTGCGGCTTGGCCATGAAGCTGGGCATGATGCCAAAGCGCGAGCCGATTTCCTTGGTTCCGGTCTTGAACAGGATGGCGCGGTCGGCTTGTTCAAGCGCTTCGCTAAAGCCAATGGCTGCTTCGTAAACACCCGGCCCGGTTTCGGTGTGCAGGCCCTCAATGGGCACGCCAAAGGCCTGCATTTCATCCATCAGGGCGTTGAAGAAGCCGCGATTCTGGTTCATCCGCAACAGCGAATAGCCGAACATGCCCGGCGTCAGAACCTCGGGTCCGACGCCCTGCTTGGCGGCCCAGCTTTGCGGTGTTTCCAGAAAATTGAACCACTCGAACTCCATGCCGGTCATCACCGTAAAGCCCATCTTCTGGGCGCGCGTGAGGACGCGCCTGAGGGTCTGGCGCGGGCATTGCGCGTGGGCGCTGCCGTCGGCGTTGACAAATTCGCCCAGAAAGAAGGGCACGTCCGCATCCCAGGGAACGTGGCGTGCGGTGTCCAGATCGATGCGCGCGAGGGCGTCGGGGAAGCCGTGGTGCCAGCCCGTTGCCGTTGTGTTGTCGTAGGTGACATCCATCATGTCCCAGCCCAGCACCACGTCACAAAAACCGAACCCTCCGGCAGATCGGA
>JAKANU010000245.1 GCA_021812315.1 Pseudomonadota bacterium | reverse complement strand
ACTCACGGGTAAAGCGGAACCCATGAACCGGAGCCTTCGTTTGACGATGAGTCCGTCTTGATAGCCAGCGGCCAGCTGCCTGCAGATCGACTCCTTCAATGCGTCTGTCAGTCGCTCATCCGGATCCAGCTTCATGGTCCATCGCGCCGTTATCGGCAACTCGCGAAGGGCAAAGTTCCACTGGTCGCCAAATCCGCGGAACCGACGCTGCACGACGTGCACCCCGTACTTTAGAGCGATATCCACGGTATCGTCTGCGCTGTAGCTGTCCACCAAGAATACTTCCTGGGCCCAGCCCGCAAGGTTTTGCAGCACTGCTTCCATGTTGTGTGCTTCATTCAGTGAGATCAGCACAACAGCGACAGGTGCGCTGCCTGGGCTCCATTGATTGGATCGTTTAAACCTGTCGACAACAGAACTGTTACACATATGGGCTTCTACGATTGTTTTGTCGCAAGACTTGTAGCTGGGAGGCGGGCGGGTTGACCACCTTTTGCTCACACGATCAGTTAAGCTCCACGCATTCGGGTTGTTCATTGTCATGTGTGATCCAGCGATAGGCCGCTTCCATCCGCTGCGCCACCGAGTCCCAGCTGAAATCCCGCTGCATCCAGGCTCTGCCCCGCAAGCCCATGGTGGCTAGCTCTGCCGAAGGCAAACGCATCGCAGCGTCTAATGCTGCCACCAGCGTATCGGCATCGTGGCCCACCCACCAACCGCAGCCTTCGGCCTCCAGGCCTGACCAGGGTGCGCCGCGACTTACCATGACCGGGCATGCGTGCGCCAAGGCTTCCGCCACCACCATGCCGAAGTTTTCGGAATGGGTGGGCAACACAAACAGATCCGCCTGAAAATACGCCTTCGACTTCTCGGGCCCATAGAAAGCACCGGGGAAGGAAACGCGCTGCACGCACAACGTGGCCGCATGTTCCTTGACGTCACGCTCATGCCTGGACTCGCCGCGCCCGGCAATGACCATCTGCCAGTCCGGATGTCGTTTTTCCAGAAATTGCCATGCCTGGAGAAGCCGATCGATGCCCTTTTTTGGATGGATGCGGCTGAGGAACAGCAGCGTGCGCTTATCGTTGGTTGGCTTGTGTTTGGGGAGCCTCGGCAGATCGATGCCGTTGGGGATGATGGCGACCGGAGCAATGAGGCCCAGCGCACGAATCTCGCGGTACTCCACTTCGCTGGTCGCGTGCAGCAGGTCGGCCCGCTCCAAGGCTCTTCGCTGCAGCGGCCACAGCAACCGCTTGCTTGCATGGTTACGTCCGAGCGCCCACGGCGACAGCGTGCCACGCGGGGATGTGACCAGCTTGGCGCGCCGCCCCGGCACGACCCAGCCGGAGGCCACGTTCACCATCGACCACAGGCTATGGTTATGAATGATGTCGACGCGATCGGCTTTGCAGCGCAGCGCGCGGGCGTGACTGGTGGAAATTGCAAAGCGGCCGAGAATAGGCCACTGCGGATGCAGGTCCAGATGCACACCGGGCACCTCACCTCGCGCGGCTAAGCAGGACAGCTCGACTTCATGCCCACGAGACGCAAGGCTTTCGCACAGGCGAGGCACCGAATAGGACGGCCCGGCGGCTTCCTCATTGATATGGGGGACAACGTGCACCAGCCTCATAGGGTAACCTCATAGGCCTTGACCAGCTCGCGTGCCCATCCGCGACTGCCGGCATCAGTAGCCCCCCGGCTCTCAGCGAGCCACCGCGCCACCGGTATCCCGAAGCCGGTCTTGGGGCGTTTGATGATCGCGCGAGGTAACGGTTTCGTCGGTGCTTCCGCCAACAGCGACTTGTTCAGGAATCGGGGAACCGAGGAGAGCAATGGCTGCAGCTGATGCAGTAGGTGCGCATCCACCAACGGAGTACGTAGCTCGACACTATGATCCATGCTGGCCCAGTCGCTGTCACGCAGGAGTTGGTTGCGCAGGTAGGTCATCGACTCGATCTGTGCCAATGCCAACGTCGGATCGCGTGGCAGCGGTCCGGTCATGGTCTGCACCCACCGATCGGCATCAAAGTCTCGCAGCGCTTCCGAAGCGGGTTCTGCGCCCATCAACTCGGGCAGGGCTTCGGGGCTGAAGACGCTGCGCCGCAACCACCAGGCGCCGCCAATGGTGCGTGCCCAATCCGGCACGTGGCGCCAACGCGCGTTCCCGCTGTGCCGCGCCTGCAGACTTGCTGCTACCCCGGCCAATGTCATGGCGCCGGGAATCCGCGACAACGGCCGCCAACGCGACACCAGCCGCGGCAACTGGCGGAAGCTCTCGTACCCGAAGAACAGTTCGTCGCCGCCCACACCCGACACCACCACCTTCAAACCCAGTTCGGCCACCGCCTTGCTGGCATACCAGGTGTTGATGCCGTCGATGCTGGGTTGATCCATCGCGTCGAGGATCCGCGGCAGGTCGGCACTGAACTCTTCGTGCGTGACGCGCCGCACGTGGTGGCGGATACGATAATGTGCTGCGATCAGTGCGGCAACAGGCGCTTCGTCCTCGGGCCTGCCCGCGAACTCGTCGTAGGCAAGGGTGATGCCCTCAAGGTCTCGGGCGCCGGCCTCGACCATCAATCCGGCGAGCGCACCGGAGTCGATGCCCCCCGACAGGAAAACGCCGATCGGGACGTCGGCTACCAGATGCCTCGCCACGGATTCGCGTAACGCAGCCCGCACGCGCTCACGCACGTCACCGGTAGGGGCCTGGGAGTCCGTGGCACTACGCCATTCGGCACCGATGTCGTGCCAGCAGCGCGTAGGCGACGGTCGGCCCTGCTCGATCCAGACGCAGTGCCCCGCTGGCAGAGCTCGAATATCCCGATACCACGTGTGCGGTTCGGGCACGCTGCCCAGCATCCAGAAACCGGCCTGACCGTGGTGATCCGGCGCGCGTGACACCATGCCGGTGGCCAACAGCGCCTTGACCTGCGAGGCCAGCAGCACGCCGTTGGCGGTCGTCGCGATATACAGCGGCTTGATGCCATAGGGATCCCGCGCTGCAAATAGGCGCCGGGCCTCACGGTCCCAAATCATCAAGGCGAACATGCCATGCAGCTTGGGCAGCATGGCTTCGCCCTCGGCGGCGAATAGGGCCAAGATCACCTCGGTATCCGAGGTGGTGCGGAAGGCAATCCCTCTGTCCTCCAACGCGCGCCGCAGATCACGGAAGTTGTAGATCTCGCCGTTGAAGACTATGACATAGCGCCCGCAGGACGAATGCATCGGCTGCGCTGCGCGACCGTCGAGATCGAGGACTGCCAGGCGCCGGTGACCCAGCACGCATCCACCGCGCACCTCGGCCCAGACATCCTCGGCGTCCGGGCCGCGCCGTTGCATGTGCCGAGTCATAACGGCCAGCGCAGCGCGACCGTCATGCTCGGCGTCCACGGCCCCGCTCCAGCTGGCGATGCCGCACATCGTCAAGGATCCTTGTTTAGAGACGCCACCGAAGTGCGGCGGGACAACAGGTCAGCGTAAGTATCGAGGAAAGCCTGCGCGGTCACGTTCTCGCTGAATCGCTGCTCCACGGTCGCGCGTGCGCGAAGGCCCATGCGGCGATTCAATTCGCCATCGGTCAGCAGTCGGTGCAGGCGGTCAGCGATCGCTTTGGCATCGTCGAGAGGAACCAAAAAGCCGTCCTCGCCATCCGTCACGATGCCATCGGGTCCGCCGCAACGGGTGGCGACCACCGGCACCCCGCAGGCCATGGCCTCGATCAACACCATCCCGAAGCCCTCCTCGGCAGATGACAGCGCGAAGCAGGCTGCACCCTGATACAGCGCGATCAGCTCGGTACGGCTGGGCCTTGCGATGTAGCGGACTCGCTCACGTACCCCGAGCAACGCCGCACGTGACCAGAAGTGCATATCCGGCCCACTCGCCCCCGCCAGAACCAGTTGCGGCGGACTGGGCAGACTTGAGGTCAGCCGCGCGTAGGACTCAAGCAGCAGCGCCAGGTTCTTCCGTGGATCGTCGAGCCTGCCGACACACAGGACATACCCGGTCGCACCGAGTGCACGTGATCCCTTCGGCCTGAACGCGCCGGTATCCACGCCCGGCGGCGCGAACGTTACGACGTGGTCTGCGTCAGATCGCAACGACCGCACCAGGCGTTCCATCCATGAATTCTCGACCTGCACCGCATCAACGAGTGCCAGTGCCTGGTGGTCCAGGCGGTGGATAACCCTGGTCATCAGATGCCTCCAGACACGCATGGCTGGAGCGCCTGTCGACAACGTCCGCTTCCGCTCGACTGTGGCCAGTGTGGCGCACTGCAACGATACGGGCATACCTAAACCACAGACCGCAAGCGCGCAAGCTGGCGACCCGCCGACAACCTGAATCAGGTCGCAACCCGCCAGCGCCGCTCGCAAGGCCTTGCGCGGGCGATAGCGCATGAACTCGATTTCCGCCATCCATGCGCCGACATGAGTGTAGGGACGACCGCACCAATCGCC
>JAKANU010000244.1 GCA_021812315.1 Pseudomonadota bacterium | reverse complement strand
CTTTTTCAAGCGAAGCCGCTCATTATGCCCCCGTTTACCGACCGGGTCAAACTCCGTCAGTCGGGAAGATGCAAATAGTGCTGCGCCAGTTCTGAAAAAGCCTTCGCGCCAGGCTCCAGTGCCGTCTCCTGCCGGAGAATTTCGCCCACCTGCTCCGCCAGCGAGCCGGCCAGTCGCGCATCCAGAAACAGCAAACGCGAGCGCCGCGCCAGCACATCCTCGACATTCACGGCGTACTCGTAGCGCGCGGCAAACCGCACCATGGCCTCGGTCAGCCCGTCGCATAGCACGTTCTCGGCGCCGGGCAGACGGCTGACCTGCGCCTGCTCGCTTCCGTAGGAATGCAGACCCGGAGGCGCGCTCAGCGGGTGCGCAGGCGCGCCGGCGGGATCGGCCCCGACCAGGGCCAAATGCGTCGTCACGCCGGCGGGGCGCCGCTCAAGCAAGCCCTTTTGCGCGCACCTGGCCAACACATCCTCCGCCATCGCCCGGTAAGTCGTCCATTTGCCACCCGTCACCGTGACCAGGCCGCTGCGACTGACCAGCACGGTGTGCTCGCGGCTCAACTCCTTGGTGTCTTCGCCCTCGTCATCCTGCGGTTTGACCAGAGGGCGCAGCCCGACCCAGACACTGCGGACATCGGAGCGACTCGGCGCACGACGCAGGTAGCGCGCCGACTCGCTCAAAATGAAATCAACTTCTTCCTTGAATGGTGTCGGTTCGCGCGCCAGGTCGGAGCAAGGCGTGTCGGTAGTACCAAGAATCACTTTTCCGAGCCACGGTACGGCAAACAGAACTCGCCCGTCAGCCGTCTTGGGGACCATCAGCGCGGTCTCGCCGCCGAGGAAACTCCGATCGACCACCATATGCACACCCTGACTGGGCGCGACCATGGCTTGGGTCGGCCGTCTGCCATCGCCTTGGTTGGCCGCGCCGTCCTTTTGGCGCAACTCGTCGACCCAGACCCCGGCGGCGTTGATGACGCAGCGCGCCTTGATTTTGTAGGTCTCACCCGTGAGGACGTCCTGGCAAAGTAGCCCTGCCACCTTCGCGTCGGTGTACAGCAAGTCCGAAGCACGGCAATAGTTCACCAGCAGTGCACCACGCGTGGCGGCGGTGCGCGCCAGGGCCAGTGCCAGACGCGCATCATTGAATTGTCCATCCCAGTACTTGACGCCACCCTTGAGCCCGCGCGCCCGGGCAGCGGGTAACAGCGCCATGGTTTGATCACGACTGAGAAATTCAGTCCGGCCCAGGCCCGCCTTGCCGGCCAGCGCGTCATACATCGTCAGCCCGATTCCGTAGAACGGGATTTCCCACCATTTGTAGGAGGGCATCACGAACGCCAGCGGCTGCGCCAGATAGGGCGCGTTGCCCAGCAGCGTGGTGCGCTCGCGAAGCGCCTCGCGCACCAGACCGATATTGCCCTGCGCCAGATAGCGAACGCCGCCATGAACCAGTTTGGTTGCGCGCGACGACGTCCCCTTGGAGAAATCATCTGACTCCACCAACACCACCTGGAAGCCGCGCGCAGCCGCGTCCAGCGCCACGCCCAGGCCGGTGGCACCGCCACCGACGACGGCGAGGTCGTAGACGCGAGGCTCAGCCAGTCGGCTGATCAGCTCGGCGCGATGGGTCGGCAGGGGCTGCGCGGGCTTAGCCATAAATCAAGTCTTCGGTACAAAGCGAACAGGGTCACGGCCGCCGTCGGGCGTGACGCCCGTGTTGGCCCAATCAGACAGACGAGACTCGATCAATAATCCAGTCTCCGCCGTCAGTTGCAACAGTATCCCATGACCTACCTGCTCGCCCTGGATCAGGGCACCTCCAGTTCACGCAGCATCGTGTTTGACGCCAGCGGCCAAATCGTCGCCCAGGCGCAGCAGGAGCTGACGCAAATCTACCCGCAGCCCGGCTGGGTTGAGCACGACCCGCTGGAGATCTGGCGTACACAATTGGCCACCGCGCGCGAGGCGCTGGCCAGGGCCGGCATCGGCGCGCGCGACGTGCGGGCGCTGGGCATCACCAATCAACGCGAAACGACCGTGCTGTGGAACCGCAAGACCGGTCTGCCGGTGCATCACGCCATCGTCTGGCAGGACCGCCGTGCCGAGCCGACCTGCGCGGCCCTGCGCGAGCGTGGCCTCGCGCCCCTGATCCAGCAAAAGACCGGTTTGCTGATCGACGCCTATTTTTCCGGCACCAAACTCAAGTGGCTGCTTGATCATGTGAGCGGCGCACGCGAGCTCGCCGCCGATGGCCAACTGGCTTTCGGAACCGTCGACAGCTGGCTCATCTGGCAGCTCACCGCCGGGCGCGTGCATGCCACCGACGTCAGCAACGCCTCACGCACCATGCTCCTTAACGTTCACACCAACCAGTGGGACGCCGAGCTGTTGCAGACGCTGGACATCCCCGCCAGCCTGCTGCCAGGTATCCAGCCATCGAGCGCCATCTACGGAGAAGTCAATGCTGATCTGCTCGGCCACGCGATCGCGATCGGCGGCGTCGCCGGCGACCAGCAAAGCGCGCTGTTTGGCCAGGCCTGCTTCGGCGCCGGCATGACCAAGAACACCTACGGCACCGGCTGTTTCATGCTGATGCACACCGGCGGGAAATTCGAGACTTCGCACAACGGCCTGATCACGACCAGCGCCGCGCAGACCGGCACCGAGCCCCGGTTTGCCCTGGAAGGCAGCGTCTTTGTTGGCGGTGCCGTGGTGCAGTGGTTGCGCGACGGCCTGCGCGCCATCCCCAGCAGCAGCGACGTCCAGGCCCTGGCCGAAACCGTGCCCGACGCCGGTGGCGTGATGCTGGTGCCGGCCTTTACCGGGCTGGGTGCACCGTACTGGAAACCCGATGCGCGCGGCACCATCACCGGCCTGACGCGCGGCAGCACGCTCGCGCACATCGCCCGCGCTGCGCTCGAGAGCATTGCCTTTCAAAGCGCTGCGCTGCTGCAGGCCATGAGCCGCGACGCGCTGCGTGCCGGCGCGGCGGCGGTGACCGAGCTGCGGGTTGACGGCGGCGCCTGCGTGAACGATCTGCTGATGCAAACCCAGGCCGATTTGCTCGGCATTGACGTGGTGCGCCCGGCGGTCGTCGAAACCACGGCCCTGGGCGCGGCCTATCTGGCGGGCCTGGCCACCGGCGTCTATCAGGGCACCGATGAACTGTCCAGCCTGTGGCGCGTGCAACGACGCTTCTCGCCCACGCTCGCTCCCGCGCGCGCCCGCGAGCTGATGCAACGCTGGGACCATGCGGTGCGCCAGACCACCCTTGAAGTTCAGGAGCAGAAATGAACCAGCAGATCGCATTTATCGGCGGCGGCAACATGGCCAGCGCCATCATTGGCGGCTTGCTGCGCCAAGGCATGAGCGCGGACCAGATCCACGTCGTCGAGCCTGCCGCACAGACGCGCGACAAGCTCGGCCTCGACCACGGCCTCGTCGCACGGAAAGCCGCAGGACCCTTTCTGGAGCAGGCAGGCTTGGTGGTCTGGGCCGTGAAACCCCAGTTCTTCAAGGGCGCCACGATCCCCGTGCGCGCCCACACCGGGCAAGCCCTGCATCTGAGCGTGGCCGCGGGGATCCGCAGTGACAGCATCGCCAGTTGGCTCGGCAGCGAGCGCATCGTGCGGGCCATGCCCAACACCCCGGCGCTGATCGGCAAAGGCATCAGCGCGCTGTTTGCGCGAAACGCGGTCAATGCGGCCGAGCGCGACCACGTCACCCAGGTGATGGCCACCACCGGCGACCTGCTCTGGCTGGAACGCGAGGAGCAGCTCGACGCCGTCACCGCGGTGTCGGGTTCCGGCCCGGCCTACGTTTTCTACTTCATGGAAGCGATGACCACCGCCGGTGTCGAGATGGGCCTGAGCCGCGAACAGGCACACCGGCTGTCACTGGCAACCTTTCTCGGCGCCGCCGAGCTCTCACGCAGCTCCAGTGACTCTCCCAGGACGCTGCGCCAGCGCGTCACATCGCCCGGCGGTACGACACAAGCGGCCCTGGCCTCGATGGAAGACGACGATTTGCAGGCCCAGATCATCAATGCCATCTACGCCGCACGCCAGCGCGCCCGCGAGCTCGGCGACGCATTCGGCGCAGACTGACAGCGCCGACACACGCTAGCGCAGCGCGTAGCTGCTGGCGATGCCGGCAAACAGCGTAAAACCGAGCCAGTGATTCAGGCGAAAGGCCTTGAAACAACCCTCGCGCGAGCGTGAGCGAATCAGCGTGTAATGCCAGGCCACCTGCGCAAAAGCCAGACTGAATGCTATATAAAGTGTAGCGCCCGACACAAGCTGCATAAGCGCCACATCCCAAATGACAATATAGATCAGGTAGCTCAGCAGAATCGCCGGCAGGTCGAAGCGCCCCAGCGTGATGGCCGAGGTCTTCATGCCCAGGCGCAGGTCGTCGTCGCGGTCGACCATCGCATATTCGGTGTCGTACGCCAGCACCCAGAACAGATTGCCC
>JAKANU010000243.1 GCA_021812315.1 Pseudomonadota bacterium | reverse complement strand
GCCGGCGCAGCGTTACCGGTGCTGGGTTGTGCCAGGCCCGCGGAGATAACCGGTAGCTTCGTCGGAACCCGTCCGGACCGCGGTCATCTGCTGCAGGCCGCCAGGACCTGGCCCGCCCCAGCGGTAAGCCGCAAGACGGACGTGCTGATTGCCGGTGGCGGCGTGGCCGCGCTGGCGGCTGCGCGCGCGCTGCGACTCCAAGGGGTGGAGGACTTTGCGCTGCTCGAACTCGAAGATGACGCGGGCGGCAACAGCCGCGGTGCTTCGGTCGGCGGCTTTGCCTGCCCACTGGGGGCGCATTATCTCCCGCTGCCCGGCGACGACGCGCCTGAGGTGCAGGACTTTCTCGAAGAGCTGGGCTTGCGTCGCCGCCTGGCCGGGCGCTGGCAATACGACGAGCGCCACCTGTGCCACAGCCCGCAGGAACGCTTGTTCTTCAACGGCCAGTGGCAGGAGGGCCTGCTGCCGCTGCAAGGCGTGGGCGCCGCCACCTTGGCGCAATACCGGAAGTTTGCCGCGCTGGTGGGCACGCTGCGGCGTACCTCGCATTGGACGATTCCAGCATGGAAATGGCCTGTGACGCCCGAGCAGCAAGCGTTGGCAGCTATTACGTTCATAGCATATCTGGATCAGAACGAGCTCACTGACCGGCATCTGCGCTGGTACCTGGACTACTGCTGTCGCGACGATTTTGGTGCGGGAATCGGCGCCGTCTCAGCCTGGGCCGGCATCCATTACTTTGCCAGCCGCCACGGCTTTTCGGCCCCGGGCATGGAGACGACGGAGCGCGAAGCCCTGCTGACCTGGCCCGAGGGCAATGGCTGGCTGACGCGGCGCCTGGCCGCGCCGCTCAAGGAGCGCGTGCACGGCGCTCAGGTGGTGCTGCGCATCGCCAATCTTCGGCACGGCGTGGAGGTTGACACTTTCAACGTCGCAACTCAGAGCGTGCAGCGCTGGCAGGCGCAGCGGGCGATCGTCGCACTGCCGGTCTTTGTTGCCGCACGCGTGGTGCAGGATGCGCCCGATTTCCTGCGCCGGGCCGCTGAGCACACCCGCTACGCTCCCTGGCTGGTGGCCAACATCCAGATCGACGCCGCGCTGTTTGACAGCCCGGGCGCGGCACCAAGTTGGGACAACGTGCTGTACGGCGACGCCAGCAGCGCGCCCGGCCTGGGCTATGTCGATGCCATGCACCAAAGCCTGCAACGCGTGCCGGCAGCCACGGTGCTGAGCTACTACCGCGCCATGGGCGATCTGCCCGATGGCGGGGCGCTGCTGATGAACACACCCTGGAGCATTTGGCGCGACGCCATCCTGACCGAGTTATCTGCAGCCCACCCGGATCTGGCGCCCAAGACGCGGCACATCACCATCACCCGCTATGGTCACGCGATGGCCATCCCGACCCCGAAAAATATCAGTCAAATTGCCTCACAAAGCTTATCGGGCCTGCACAAGCCGCTACACAAATCAGAGCGTCAAGCGATCCGTCATGAGCGTCTTAGCTTCGCTCACAGCGACTGGGCCGGCTATTCGGTGTTTGAAGAAGCGTTTACGCTGGGGCATGAGGCGGGGTCAACCCGGTTCTAACACGGCTCTCCGCGCTCCAAACTGTTGCGCTCAACGTGTCCGGGCTCGAACAGCGCCACCAGCGCCGCCATCAGACCTTGCGCCTTGGCGCGGTAGTCGCCGCCAAAGTTGCACACGTAGACGTCGAGCGTGACGGCCTGCTGCTCAGGCCAGGTGTGCACACACAGATGCGATTCGGCCAGCAAGACAGTGGCGGTCACGCCCGACGGGCCGCGCGTGGTCGCCGGAAAAGTATGAAACAACTGCGCCACCGCCTGCAGGCCCGCAGCGCCGACTTCCTGCACACAGCGTTCTCCCAACAGGGCAGCGTCGGTCAGCCAGCGCGGCTCGCAGGCACATCGGTGCAGATCGGCGGTAAGGTGCAGTCCTTGCATGAAGCGCACTATACGCAACGGCGCCCGACCTAGCGAATGTGCGGCTCGGCCAGCAATTGTTCGGGAAGCGTGAAGTAGGCCGCCGTGGCGCCCCGCTGCTGGCGCGTCTGATCGAGTTCGTGACGGGCCACCGTGCGCAGATGCACTTCGTCCGGGCCGTCGAGCAGTTGCATGGCGCGCCCCCAAGTCCAGAAGTAGGCCAGCGGCGTGTCGGGCGAAAGGCCCATGGCACCGAAGACCTGCATGGCACGGTTCACCACCCGCGTCTGCAATCGCGCAGTCACCACCTTGATCGCCGCCACGTCAGCACGCGCCTGCGCCTGCTGGCCCTGATCGAGCCGCCAGGCCGCGTGCAGCACCAGCCACCGAGCCTGATCGATTTCCATGCGCGACTCGGCAATCCATTCCTGAACGTTGGCCAAGTCGGCCAGGTACTTGCCGAAGACCTGGCGCTCGAGCGTGCGCTCGCACAGCATCGCCAGGGCCAACTCGCATTGGCCAATCGTGCGCATGCAGTGGTGAATGCGTCCCGGCCCCAGGCGCGCCTGCGCCATGGCAAATCCGGCACCTTCTTGTCCGAGCAGGTTGGCCAGCGGCACGCGCACGTCACGAAAGACGATTTCGCAGTGCCCTTCGGGCGTGTGATGCTGCATGATCGCGATGTTGCGCTCCAGCGAGACGCCGGGCGTCTCCAGAGGCACCAGTACCATGCTGTGACGGGCGTGCTTGGGGGCTTCATCGTCAGCGCTGCGGCACATGACGATCAACAGCTTGCAATGCGGGTGACTGGCCCCGGTGATGAACCATTTGCGCCCGTTCAGCACCAGTTGCTCGCCAACCTTCTCGACGCGGGTTTGCAGGTTGGTCGGGTCGCTTGATGCGACGTCGGGCTCGGACATGGCAAAGGCACTGCGAATTTCGCCCTCGAGCAGGGGACGCAGCCATTGCCGGTATTGGTCGGGCGTGGCAAACAGGTGCAACAACTCCATGTTGCCGGTATCAGGCGCGCTGCAGTTGAAAACCTCGGACGCCCAGGGCAAGCGCCCCATGATTTCGGCCAGCGGCGCGTAGGCCAGGTTGCTCAGCCGGGTGCCGGGTTCGTCGCCGCGCAGACCCGGTAGAAACAGGTTCCACAAACCCTCGGATTTGGCCAGCGCCTTGAGATCATCCATGAAGGGCGGCGGAAACACACCCTGCGAGACCGAGCGATGCCA
Source organism: Pseudomonadota bacterium (assembly GCA_021812315.1). Taxonomy (GTDB): domain Bacteria; phylum Pseudomonadota; class Gammaproteobacteria; order Burkholderiales; family Burkholderiaceae_C; genus Rhodoferax. The sequence goes on along the minus strand of JAKANU010000243.1, from coordinate 1,321 downwards.
GGCGGCGTTGTACGGCAGAACGTAACGATCAATGAACTCCTGCAGGCGCTGTCGCAGGGCCTGCACCGCGGGTGAATAGTCAAAGTCCATGGTCGACCTTTCTGGCGCAGCGACGAACGTCGCCACCAGCGCTAGTCTGCCAAACTTGCAGCCCTTTGGCTGTCACCGAGGCGCCGGGTCTGCGTCGGCGCACCCAGAACGGCACCTATTGCGTGATTTCCAGCCAGACCACATGATTTTCCTTGGCCGACCAGGTGCGGCCAACCACCCGCTCCACGGCATCGGTATGAAATTCCGCCGCAATGGCGCGATCCTGCGGCTTGTCCAAAGTGATCTTGCTTGAAGCGATACCCGCCACGCGCGCCACGGCAACGCCGGGCGGCGGTGACTTGCCGTCAAAACTGATGTGATGTGTGGTCGGGTCCAGATAGCCGCGTGGACGCACCATCTGAATGATCGAAAAAGCCGGCAGATCTGCGTCGGCAATTCGATCCAGTTTCAGGTGCACGATGTTGCTGCCGCGGGGAAAGGGACTGCGGTAGATGTGTGTGGTTGCGTAGCCTGGTGCCCGGATCACGAACTCGTACGGCACCCCGGGTAACGCACGAAACGGGCCCCAGCGGCCATCGACACCTACGACCCTGGTGTGGACCGGGGCGCCGGTGCGCAAGCCGCTTTGATCATGCACGGCGTAGACTTCGACCCTCGCTCCTGGCACCGGCAGATTGTTGCTGAAGTTGTTCTTGGCGCTGGCTGCGTCCTTTGAATTGACGCCCATGCCGGTGACCATTCCGTCGAGCACGATGGACAACTCGGGACGAATTTGCAGGCTTGCCGGCGACTCGCCGGTGATGAAGCGGTAGCTCAACTCAAAGGCAGCCGGGGAATACGAAGTTTCGCGATGATCGAGCCGGGCAATGACGCTGTTTTGCGCACCCTTGAGCGCCGGACCATCGTAGCCAACATGCGTTGGCTTGCCCTTGGCGCCGATCCATTCGCCGTCGGGCTGCGCATACTTGTCGTTGTTGTCGGAGCGGATCGTCAGCCATTGCACCGGGCCAGTGACTTCGTCCCCGGCTGCGTTCTTCGGCTCGTTGAGTGCCTTGAGAAAGGGCCCGGTACCGGAGAACTCGTTGCCTTCGCGAAAACCCGGGATCGCCCACACCCCATGGTTGGGCGTGCCCCCCAAAATGGAGTGGCTCACGGTCTTGTCGCCGCCGCCGTTCTGGATGTAGTTGCGAATCGCGTAGCCGCCGCGCGAGTTGCCCACCAGCACCACCTGCTTGGCACCGGTTTGCGCCAGCACCCGGTCCACCTCGGC
>JAKANU010000242.1 GCA_021812315.1 Pseudomonadota bacterium | reverse complement strand
TCCGCCTCCAGGCCTCGTGGCCGGAGGCGGGTGAATCCAGCGTCCCCAGCCAAGCAGCCGCAGGACGATCCATAACCGCACAGACTCAGCGGTTCACGCGCATGAGCTTGAGCATATTGGTGCCGCCCGGAGCGCCCATGGGCTCCCCGCAAGTGATGGCGTAGCTGTCGCCCACAGTCAAGGCATGGTTTTTCACCAGCAGGATTTCGGCCTGCTTCAGCGCTTCATCGCGATCGCTGGAGTACTGCATGTGCACCGGACGCACATTGCGATAGAGCGTCATGCGGCGCACCGAGCTTTCCTTCGGCGACAGCGCGTAGATGGGCATGCGCACGCGATGGCGGCTCATCCACAGCGCTGTCGAGCCCGACTCCGTGAGCGCCACGATGGCTTTGCAGCCGAGATGGTGTGCCGTGAACAGCGCCGCCATGGCGATGGAATGGTCGATGCGCGTGAAGCTCTTGTCGACGAAGTCGCGCTCGAGTTTCATTTCCTCGAAGCGCTCGGCCTCGACGCAGATGCTGGCCATGGCCTCCACCGTCTCAACCGGGTATTTGCCGGCGGCGGTTTCCGCCGAGAGCATGACCGCGTCCGTGCCATCGAGCACGGCGTTGGCCACGTCCGACACTTCGGCGCGGGTGGGCACGGCGTTGGTGATCATCGACTCCATCATCTGCGTCGCGGTGATCACCACGCGATCCATGTCGCGGGCCATGCGGATCATGCGTTTTTGCAATGCCGGAACGGCAGCGTTGCCCACCTCGACGGCCAGGTCTCCGCGAGCCACCATGATGCCGTCGGACGCCTTCAGGATGTCGGCCAGCGCCGGAATGGCCTCGGCACGCTCGATCTTGGCGATGAGCGCCGGTTTGTGGCCATGGGCCGCACCGGCCACATTCGCCAACTGCCGCGCCAGTTCCATGTCGGTGGCGTTCTTCGGGAACGACACGGCCAGATAGTCGGCCTGGAAAGCCATCGCGGTACGGATATCCTCCATGTCCTTGGCCGTGAGGGCCGGCGCCGATAGGCCGCCACCCTGCTTGTTGATGCCTTTGTTGTTCGACAGTTCGCCGCCGATGATCACCGTGGTGATGATCTTCGAGCCTTCCACGGCGTCGACCGCAAGCACGATCAGGCCATCGTTGAGCAGCAGGCGGTCGCCCTGTTTCACGTCGCCGGGAAGATCCTTGTAGTCCAGCCCGGCGATCTCCGCATTGCCCAGTTCGCATGCCGCGTCCAGGGTGAAGCGGCTGCCCTTTTCCAGCATGATCTTGCCATCGGTGAATTTGCCGACGCGGATTTTCGGCCCCTGCAGATCGGCCATGATGGCGACCTCACGGCCGCAGCGCTTGGCCGTGTCACGCACCAGGACGGCGCGGTCGATATGGTCTTGCGCCTTGCCATGGGAAAAATTGAGCCGAACCACATCGACCCCGGCACGGATGATGCGTTCGAGGACTTCGGGTGAAGAGCTGGCCGGGCCGATGGTGGCCACGATTTTGGTTGCACGGGACATGGAATGGAAATGTGGGGATCGGTGGAAGGCGGCGCTTGGACAGGCAGAGTACAAGCAGGTGGGCGGCAGGCAAAAAATACTGCAAAAACAGGAACAATTGAACACTAGTGTAGGCCTGCATCAGGGTCGTTCCGCACAAAACAGTCTGAATCTGGACGTATGCTTCACCCACGCGCACCGGGCCACGAGATCCAGGCGCGACGATGCGAGGCCAAGGGAGGCGGTATGAGGCGACTGGGTTGGATCAAGCAGTGGTGGAGTCGCAGACTGCCACTCCCTGATCGTGGGGCTTGCCGCACGCGCCTGTGAGTCCGGCATGGACACGACCTTTCCACTGGACGATCTCACCGATTCGGCCGCGGTCCGCCGCCTGCTCGAGGCCGTCGACCTTCCCATCGGCCGCTGGGATGCGCAATCGCGTCTGACCTTCTGCAATCCGCCTTACCTGCGTTGGGCCCGCTTGCCGGCGCAGGCTTTGCTCGGCAGAACCCTGGCCGAGCTTTATGGCGTCGAGGCCTGGGAGCGTGCCCAGAACGCCTTCTCACGGGCCTTCCAGGGCCAGCCAGCCGAGTATGAGCGCCTCTTGACCCACTTGCAGCCGCCGCGCTGGGGCCGGGTCCAGGTCTTTCCCGAACTTACCGCCCAGGGGGAGGTGACGGCCGTCTACACCGTGGCGTTCGATATCCACAACGATGTCGTACTGGCCGAATCACTGCGCCGGTCGAACTGGCTGCTGGAGCAGCACATGCTCAATGCCCCGTGGGGCGTGGTCGAAACCGATGGCGCTCTGCGCATCACACGCTGGTCGCGCTCGGCCGAACAGATCCTCGGCTACACCGCCAGCCAGAGCTTGCGGCTGGACTGTCTCGATCGCGGCGTGGCGCCTGAAAACCTGCCGCAATGGCATGACACGCTGCGGCGCATCCGGCAGGGCGAGTTGCAATCCTCCGTGGTGCAGCGGCCGCACCATTTGCCCGATGGGCATCGGATCTGGAGCGAATGGACATTGTCAGCCCTGTGTGACGACGCCGGCAGCATGGTTTCGCTGTTGTGTTTCGTGCGCGATGTCACCGATCAGGTGCGCCGCCATGCGCGCCTGCAGCGCGAGGCCGAGCACGACGCACTGACCGGCGTGCTCAGCCGCCGCGCCATCATGCGCCGGCTGGATGTCGCCTTGGAGCGTCGCCGGCCTGGCGAGTTGTTGGCGGTGTGCTTCATCGACCTGGACGGATTCAAGCCGGTGAACGACAGCCTCGGCCACCACGAGGGCGACCGACTGCTGATGCATGTGGCCAAGGCACTGGCCGCCAGCGTGCGTGGCGACGACGTCGTCGGCCGCCTCGGTGGCGATGAATTCGTCGTCGTGGCGCTGCTGCGCAGCGATCGTGACGCCGGCGTGCTGGCCGAAAAACTGGTGTGCGCCGTGCGCGATGCGTCCCTCGGCCTGCATCCACACACGCAGGTCACCGCCAGCGTCGGTGTGGCCATGGTGCCGCAACACGCGCGCAACAACTTCGAGTTGCTGCAGCGTGCTGACGACGCCATGTATTCGGCCAAACGCAGCGGCAAGAACCGTTGGGTCATCTGCGCCAACCCGGATGCGGGACAAACGCAGTTTCCTGGGCACTCTTCAGTCGTCTGAAGTCGGAGCGCGATGCGCCAACCTGGCGCCGACGTCGTGCCCGGGTCAACCCAGCCAGGCGCGCAGTCCGATCAAGATCCAATACGCCGCCATGCCGCTGACGATGGTGCCGAGGATGCCGCGGCGCCACAAGTAGTAGCCGCTGGCAACGACCGCGGCGCCGAGCTTGACCCAGGAGGGTCCGAGATCGGTCGTCAGCAACAACTCCGGTGCCACCACCGCGGCCAGGGCGGCAGCCGGTGCGTAGCGCAGGGCGAGCCGCAGGCGCGAGGGTAGATTCCAGGCCTTGTGCGGGAACAGAAACATGGCGCGCGTGACGATGGTCACGGCGGTCAGGCCCGCCACCAGGGCGATTTCGGCTTCGAGATGCATGAAGGTTGAGGCTGTGCGGATTTACATCGCCAGGCCGGTGCGGCGCTGGCTCCAGGCGTCCCAGCTCATGCCGACCACCAGCGCCAGCGCAATGGCCAGGACGAGATTGAGTTTGACGGGCAACCAGAACAGTGCGGTGCTGAGGGCGGAAGCCAGCACGATGACTCCGGCCACGGCCCGGTTGGCCATCAACCCGAGCACGATGGCCAGCAGGGCCAGGGTGCCCGCAAACCCCACGCCCCATGAATCGGGGAACAGGTTGGCGAGAAAAATGCCGGCAATCGACGGCACCTGCCAGAACAGCCAGTTGACGGTGCCGCCGCCGAGGAAATAACGCGTCTGTTCCGGAGTGCCGAGGGCCACGGGGTGGCGGCGCAGCATGATCACCAGGTTCACATCGCCGATCAGGTAGCCATAGGCCACGCGCTTGAGCAGCGACAGGCGCTCCAGGTAAGGGCGCATTTGCGCGCTGAAGACGACAAAGCGCAGGTTCACACAAAAAGCTGCGCCCAGCACCAGCGCCAGAGGGGCTCCGGCGGCAATCAAGGGCAGGGCGGCGAGCTGGGCGCTGCCGGCGTATACCGTGAGGCTGATGACCAGCGCCAGCCACGTGCTCAGGCCCGACTTGACCATGGCGACGCCGGTGACGAGGCCCCAGGCACTGATGCCCAGGCCGACGGCACGCATGTCGCGAAACCCTTCGCGAAAGTCCGGATCTGCCAGCAATTGACGCAAGCGGGGGGATAGCAAGAACAGTCTCCGTAGGATCTGATACAGCCCGAGGCAGATCGGGCCGAGACACGCCTGGACAGCCTATCCACGGCGATTCAGGTTGCATGCGCAGTCATTTTGCGCCGCCGCAAAATCCCCTGCAAGCCGAAGCTGTCGGATCGCGCAGTCCTGCGCTTGGCCTGGCGCATCAACACCACGCCCGCCGGCACAGATAGGGTCTCGACGCCGCTTGAACGAC
>JAKANU010000241.1 GCA_021812315.1 Pseudomonadota bacterium | reverse complement strand
CGCATGCCTTTCGACCATGGTGTTTGGGTACCCCTGCGCCGGATGCTTCCTGGCGCCAACGTCCCAGTGGTCGCCCTGACGATCGCGCCCAATCGGGACGCCGCATGGCATTACGCGCTGGGTCAGGCATTGGCGCCACTGCGGTTCGACGACGTCCTAGTGATCGGCTCCGGTGGATTCGTGCACAATCTCGCCACATTGGATTGGCGCGACCGTGAAGCGCCGACGCCGGCGTGGGCAAACGCCTTTGCAACGTGGCTTGATGAACGCGTCCAATCCAATCAATGGGAGGACGCGATCAAGTGGGATCGTTCCGCACCATCTGCGGCCCTGGCGCACCCGACTTCCGAGCACCTGCTGCCGCTATTTGTCGCTTGGGGGGCCGGCAGCAGTGGCGGCATGCCCGTGCACCGAGGATGGCAACATGGCACGTTGTCGATGCAGGCTTTCGCCTTCGGTGGCAACCTGGAAGTCCTGCCGTCACGGTCGACCCTCGGCACCCGGTCCTGAGCGACGCCCCGTTGAAGCGGGGCACAGGGCGCACGGCCCATCAGCCTCCAGCCTCTTCGGCTCTTGCAGCTCAGGTCGCGCGCAGCCCATGGCCTGGGCTGTCAAATGGCGAGGCCATCCGTCATTGACACGATGTCGACGCGTCGCGACAGGGCAATTGCACGACTGTTCCTAAAAAGTTGCGCATATCTGCGCATAGGATTCATCCGCAGTCGGTTGACGCACTTTCGTGCCCAACTCGACCCTCTTGACGCTCAGTTGCGCCGGAGAACGAGCCAGCAGGATTCGACGCACTTCCGTGTAGGGAGTGAAGCGAGAAATCTCGCCATCGTCTAATCGCGCCAGCACGTTCAGAGCAGCGTTGTGGTCGGCTTGGAGAACGTCCCCGTTTGCACGGTAAAACTTGTCGCCTTCGCGCCTGCCTTCCAGCAAGCCGTTGGTCGAGTCCATTTGCGACGTATAAGCCCCATTCACCAAGATATGCTTGGCGTCACGCTGCTCACATACAGAGTCCAGAGCTTCGGCCAAAACGCCTTTGGCCCATGCACTCATCCTGCGATTGAACCGCTTCCATGGATGCTTTGATGCGATGGCGGTGGTCAAATCTTCCGAAGCGACTATGGCTGCCTTATCAACGACCGAGTGGGCTGCCTGATAGGCGATGGTGCGAAGCCGCTTCTGCGTTGTTACCTTGCGGGCATCAATTTTCTTGCGCCCAAGGTTGTTCGTCTTGATCCGGTCTGCCTTGGCGATTCGCCCTGCTTCGCGGTGCTTCTTCTCCAGCGCATGCAGCTTGTTGCGCTGCTTGCCGGCGGCAGAAACCTTGTCGCTGTAATCGGTCATCACCTTGCCGAAGTTCCGGCCGTGATGGTCGCCATCGGAGTCGGTCAATGCCTCGGTGTAACCCTTGTCGATACCCAGCACTCGGTCGCCGCATTTGCGACCGTCGCCCTTCTCGGTGGCATATTGAATCTCCGTGAAACCCTCCTTGAGGATCACGCGCAGGTTGCTGCCGGTCAGGTCAACATTCGTTCCGTTGGTGGTCGTGGTCAACACGATGTTGTCGCCGTGCTTCCTGGCAATCCTGACGGTGATGACTAGATTGCCGTCGATTACATCCGTTGAATACCTGTCCGAGCGGACGATGAACTGGTTGGCGACTTCTGACTTGCCGTGGCGGAAATGCTTGCGCATCTGGCGGTGCAGAAACGGGTCGGCAAGCCACCCGTCGCGCTTGAGCAGGGTATGGAGTCGCTTTCGCTCGTTCTCGTCGCCGGCGCGCTTGGCGATGGCCTGCCGCACCTTCCGCTTCGCTGCCGCCTTGTAGGTCAGGATGTCGTTGACGATGTCCTTGGTCGTCTCGGCGCGGATGGTTCCATCGATAGGCAAGCTGTCGTAAATCTTCTTCTGGACAATCTCGGTGCGCACGGCGGATGCCTATACGCCGACATTGCCGAGCGCACCATACCGACGCCAGATGTCGGCGCGGATGTAGCCTGCCGTCTTGCAGATCGCTGCAAGTTGAGGCGGCACATCAGCAAGTATGGTGCGGGTGACTTTCACTTCGTTTCTCGTTTGGCTTGACGCAGTTTTGATGCCTTGCTGCGGTAAGGCACGGGTGGCGGGAACTTCTCGTTATGCTCTTTGACAGCCTTGCGCATTTCCTTGTACTGCCGCCTTGCCTCAGCACAATCCGGGTCCATTCCATCCTTCAGCGCGTACAGCACCATTTGCGCCTCAGCCAGGTCGGCATCTGTTTTTGGTATCGGCTTTGTCATGTCGAACCACGGCTCAAGAGAAAAGGTCATATCAATCGTTCTTTCGTTTGTATTTCCTCATGCCGTACAGGCGGCATGAAAAGGCATGGACGATGGACAGCAAATCCGCGGTCATTTCTTCCTGCGGCGACAGCGATTCCTGATTCACCACCTCAATGACGCAGGCGCTGCGCTTGGCAATGTGATCGAGCAGGTCAAACCCGAACCGCACCAGACGATCCTTGTGAGCCACAATTAGACGGCCAATGTCACCGGCAGCCATGCGATCCATCAGCGACAGGAACTGCTTGCGCTTGAAGTTCATACCGCCGCCAACTTCCTGTACCCACTCATCGACGGCAATACCTGCGCCGAGGCAATACTGCTCCATCGCCGAGACTTGCGATTGCAGGTCGTCTTTCTGCCCGTGGCTGGATACGCGGCAATAGACCACCGTCAGGCGCTTTTCGTCCGCCTTGCCAAGAATGCCGCGAACGTCATCCTCGTCGAAATAGCGATGCCCGGAAGGGAGACGCTTGCTTTTAAGCAGCCCGTCGCGCTCCCACCGGCGAACGGTTGAAGCTGATCGACCTATCCGGCGGGCGAAGTCGCTGATGTTGTAGTGCTTGTCCATTTAGCTACTTATATACAGATATGAACAAGATTCAAGCATCAGTTAAAACCTCTTTGACGTTGGCGACGCGCAGCCTGCACCTGACGCCGCTGGACGAGCCAACCGCCAGCGCAAATGCCTAGGACCAACGTGAGTTCAAGGGCGTAGCCGACCCACCGGTGCGCGGTGAACCAGATCCTGACGAGCGGGTCGTGGCTGAGCATGCTCCCCGAGGTCCAGGCAATGGCGGCGGCGCCCAGATAAATGACGATCGGAAAGCGGTTGATCAGCTTCAGGATGAGTGTCGAACCCCACACCACCAACGGCACGCTGACAAGCAAGCCGATCACCACGAGCGACATGTGGCCATGGGAGGCTCCCGCGATCGCAAGGACGTTGTCTAGTCCCATCAGCGCATCGGCGATCACGATGGTTTGCATGGAGGCCCAGAAATGAGTAGCTGGCTTGATATCGTGGGCTTCCCCATTCTGGCGCAGCAGTTTCCAGGCGATCGGCAGCAGGACCAACCCTCCGACCAGCATCAATCCCGGCAGCCGCAGCAGCCAGACCACGGCGGCGGTCATTACGGTACGGACCGCGATGGCGCCCATTGTGCCCCAGAAGATGGCTTGCTTCTGGAGATGCTTTGGCAGGTTGCGTGCCGCAAGGGCAATGACGATGGCATTGTCGCCCGCAAGCACGAGGTCGATCAGGATGACACTGGACAGTCCCGTCCAGAACGTGGAAGTGAGTGTGTCCATCGCAATCCCTATGGGTGAGATCTTCAGCAGGTGGCGTTGGCATCGGCACGGGCCGACCGGCATCTCATCATCAGCATGCTCGCACATGGGCGGGCTCGTGCGGCAATGAGGGCACTACGTGGCTGCCTTCGCCGGGACGTACCTCCGCGACCCGGTCTGTTGGGCCCTTGTCGCGCGCGGGCATGCGAATCCACGGATATCGGCAACGAGATACTGGGAGCACCACGGGTCCGACGCCACCTTTCCGCAACTCCGCCGCCCGCCCAGGGCATCAGCGACGCGCCCGACTGCGGATTCTTTCAGTCACTGAGCGACATGCTGGCAAATGCTGACCCTTCGTACTTGCTGCCGTGACCGTACTGCGCGCCCAGCATCGCCGCCTCGCCAAGGACCACATATCTGAAGGCAGCCGACGTTGCAGCTCGAGGCGCAGAGAGGCGAAGTGCGACCCGTTGCAGTCATTCTCAGCGCTGACTCAAGAATGCCGTACTACTCAGCATTGGGGGTGCGTCGCGTGGACACCGTGCTGATGGTCTGCCGCCGATCTGGCCCAGCCGCCGAACGAGGCCGAGCTCACTGAGTGAGGTTCAGGAAGTAAACCTGGTCCCTTAATGCCTGCAAACTTGGCCCCTTATGCTTGGATGCCGTTGTGCCATGCTTGGCCCTCGACCGGAGACTCCAATGTCCTCATCCACGATCAGACGCATTTTTGCCGCCGCGGCAATCCTCCTGCTCGGCTGCTCACTGAGCGGATGTTTCTACCCTGGCTATGGCTACGCCGGCGGCGACTACCGGCGCGGCGACAGCCGTGACCACCGGGGCGACGGCGGCGACAACCGAGACGGCGGCGATCACCGAGACGGCGGCGACAATTCCTACGGCGGCGGCTAGGTTAAG
>JAKANU010000240.1 GCA_021812315.1 Pseudomonadota bacterium | reverse complement strand
AAACACAACAAACGCAAAGCTTGCGAGCAGGCGCGGATCGACGCGGTTGACGCTCCTTCCAACGATCGGCGACAGAATGATGGCAAACAGCCCGACGGGGGCGAGCAACATGCCAGCATCAATCGACGGATAGCCCATGAACTGCTGCAGCCAAAGCGGCAGCAACACGACGTTGCCAAAGAACAGGCCGTAGCCCACGGCGATCGCCAGTGTGCCCGACCAGAAGTTGCGCTGGGCGAACAGTCTCAAGTCCACCACCGGATGTTCTTCGGTCAATTCCCAGACCAAAAAAAAGGCACAACCGACCAGTGCTACCACGCCCAGACCGAGCACTTCGGGGGAATGAAACCAGTCGAGTTCCTTGCCCTTGTCAAGCATGATCTGCAGAGCACCGACCCACAAGACCAGCAGGCCCAGCCCGATGCTGTCAATCGGCAATTTGCGTGTCACACTTTCGCGCCTGTGGTAGATCGTCCAGACCATGAACGCCGAGAGCAGGCCAATCGGAATGTTGATGTAGAAAATCCATGACCAGTTGATGTTGTCGGTGATCCAGCCTCCAAGCAGCGGCCCGATCACCGGTGCCACCAGGGTCGTGATAGCCCACAGACCCATGGCCAGACCGGCCAGAGCCGCAGGGTAGCTTGCCAACAGCAAGCCCTGCGACAGCGGAATCATGGGTCCGGCGACGAAACCTTGCATGGCGCGAAACACAATCAACGTCGTCATATTTGGCGCCAGGCCGCAGAGGCAGGATGTCAGGACAAACAGCAAGACGCTGGTCACAAACAGGCGCACCTGGCCAAAGCGCTGTGACAACCATCCGGTCAGCGGCAATGCGATCGCATTGGCCACGCCAAAACTGGTGATGACCCATGTGCCCTGGTTGGTGCTGACGCCGAGATCCCCCGCAATCGCCGGCAGCGACACGTTGGCAATCGACGAGTCGAGTACATTCATGAACGTGGCCAGCGACAGCGCCAGCGTGCCCCATAGCCGCGCCCGCCCCTGCAACGGTGGCATCGACGGAGAAGGCGTTGCCCCGGCCACGCCGTTTCGACCTACTTCTGGCCCAGGTTGGCCGCCACGGTCTTTCGCACTTCCTCGTCGGCACCGCGGGACAACGAGTCATACATTGACGATTCTGGCAAAGGCCGTGCGCGCGGCTCGTCGGCCAAAGCCTTGCCATCGTGCTGGCTGACATCGACCGTCACCAGCATCGACAAACCGACGCGCAGCGGGTGCTCGGCAAGCTGCCGGGCATCGAGCGTCACGCGCACCGGTACACGCTGAACCACTTTGATCCAGTTACCCGTAGCGTTTTGCGCCGGGAGCAGGGCAAAGGCTGCGCCCGTGCCCACGCCCAGACCGGCCACGCGTCCGGAATATTCGACTTTCGTTCCATACAGGTCTGCCGTTAGCTTGACGGGTTGGCCGATCCGGATGTGGCGCAATTGCACTTCCTTAAAATTGGCGTCGACCCACAACTCATTGAGGGCAATGACCGTCATCAGCGGGGTACCTGCGGCCACGCGCTGCCCCAATTGGACGCTGCGCCTGGCGACGTAGCCGTCAGTTGGGGCAGGGATAACCATGCGTTGTGCGGCGAGCCAAGCCTCGCGGACCTTTGCCGCCGCAACCAGTACGGCCGGATGACTCTCGATGGCGACGCCGTCTGTCATCGCCTGATTCGCGCGCCATTGGTCCCGAGCGGCGTTGACGCCGGCGCGCGCAGCGGCCAGGGCGCTGGTCGCACTGGCAAACTGAGTCTGCGCGTGCTGGAGATCTTCCGTCGAAATGGCGCCGCTTGGCGCAAGAACTTTGCGCCGGTCAAGATCATCCGAAGCACGCGCCACGTCCGTCTGCGAGCGCGCAAGGTCGGCCTCCCGCACCGCGATTTGCGCTGCCATGCCGGCGTTGCCGGCGTACAGGGCCCGAACTTGCCGCACAGCCTGCGCCAGAGCCGCTTTGCTTTGTTCGAGGGCGACACTGGCGTCGGCCGGATCGAGCTTGACCAAAGGCTGCCCCGCCTTGACGAAATCGGTATCGTCGGCAAGGACGGCGATCACGGCTCCGCCCACTTGCGGCGTGATCTGAATCAGGTTGCCCTGTACGTAGGCGTCGTCGGTGGACTCATAGTGACTCGCTACCAGCCACTCATAGGTGCCCCAACCCAACGCAACGACCACCAGCAACCCGGTCAGGACCGTCAATGCTCGTTTCCGGACGGCCGTGCGAGTTGCCGGGGCGACGGGAGGATTCGGCTGCGGGTCAATCATGATGACGAAATATCGAAAATGGAAAAACGATCCATGAAGCGTCGGCCCTAATTGGCCACACGGTAGCCACCGCCAAGCGCACGCATCAGCGCGACCTCGACCTGCAGCGCGCGCGCGTTCAGGTCGACGCCCTGACGACGTTGATTGAGCGCCGCCGCTTCGGCCTGCATCACGGCGAGGCGATGGCCCAATCCCGCTTCATAGCGCTGCAACGCCAGGGCGTAGGCGTGCTCTGCCAAGACCTGTGCGGCACGCTGCTGTGTCTGCTGACGCGCGACGGCTTGCCGCGCGTCGAGCTGATCAACCACCTCATGCACCGCCTCGATGACAGTCGCGTTGTAGCTCTCGATGGCTGCGTCGAGATCGGCGCTCTTTGCACGCAGATTGGCGCGTAGACGTCCGCCTTCGAACACCGGCAAATGCAGTGCTGGGCCGACACCCCACTGGCGGCTGCGTTCATCAAGAAGTCGGTCGAGTCCTATGCTCGACAGGCCGGCGAAGGCCCACAAGTTGATGTTCGGGTAGAACTGGCTGCGAGCCACTTTGAGGTCACCCGCAGCCGCTTCGACGCGCCAGCGCGCCGCAGTAACGTCGGGGCGTCGCGCCAGCAGGTCCGCCGACAAGAGATCTATCGATGCTATATTATTGATAGCTGCTCCAGCATATTGGGAAAGCTCTAGCGGCCGGTCAGGCTGACCAATCATGGCACGCAATGCATGCTCGGTGATCAATCGGCGCTCGTTCAAGATCTGCTCCTGCAGTCTGATCTCGGGCAAGCCCGCTTCGCTTGAGAGCAGTTCGGCCCGCGTATCAATGCCGGCATCTACCCGCGCGCGAACCATCGTCAGGATTGCCACCCGCTGCTCCTGCACGCGCTGGGCCAACGTGACTTGCTCTTCGAGTCGACGCAACTCAAAGTAGGTTTGTGCCACGTTGCTCACCAACAGATTCCGGGCGGCGGCGGCGTCCGCCTCCGCAGCTCGGGTCTGACCCAATGCAGACTCCAGGGCCGCGCGATTCTTGCCGAAGAAGTCGATCTCCCAACTGGCAGCGAGTTGGACGGACGCCGAGTCGTATATCGATCCGGCTAGCGGTGGCGGCACCATGCCCGTTGCGGTGAACTTTTGCTCCATCGCCTCAACAGACGCCCCAAGTTGCGGCGCCCTTGCGCTGGCGACAATGTCCGCAGCAGCCTTGGCGCGCACAATTCGTGCCTGTGCCACTTTCAGGTTCGGGCTACCCACCAGCGCCTGATCAATCAGCGTGCTGAGTTGCGTGTCGCCAAACTGGCGCCACCACTGCGGGTCGGGCTGGGTTCCCTCGCCGGGCGCCGCTGGCAGTCCCAGCGACGCTGCGTCGCGCAGCACCGCGGGCTGCGCAAGATCGGGCGCACCGGTACATGCCGCAAGTGCCGCGCTCAGCACCAGCATAACTCCAAGTTGCGCGCCACGTCCCAGGCGCTCAGTTCCCATGCGTACCCCCTGCAACGGTCGCCCGATCCGATAACGCCTGGGCATTGCTGAGCATGCGGCCCAGCAGACGCTTCAGAGTGCCAAATTCCTGGCTCGAAAAACCCGCCAGATGGGCATTTTGAACGCGGCACAACACTTCCGGAATCGTCTCTGCAGCGTGTTGCCCGCGCTCCGTCAACTCAATGTTGACGACTCGGCGGTCGACCACCGACCGCATCCTTCGGCACAGGCCCTTGGCTTCGAGCCGGTCCAGCAGGCGCGTCATAGCACCGGCGTCAAGGTGACATTCGCGTGCCAGTTCGGCAACCGTGGACGCACGGCCGGTAAACAACTTCAGCAGCGGCACCCATTGCGCATTGGTCAAATCGCTGACCTCGAGCTGGCGCTCGACTTCCTGCGTCACCGAGGTCAACACGCGCCGGATCATGTAACCCACGCTGTCTTCCGGCACGTAATCCGCAGCCCGGTAAAACTGCTGCGCTGGGGACGTCGTGGATGGCGCACTCGCCGCGCTGACAGACTTCTTTGAAATGCTCATGCAAGCGCCCATATTATTTGCTTAGACAATTAGTGTCAAGGCTTTGTTTGGCATGGCAGCGGTATTGGCCAATTCTGGCTACACTTTGCCTGATGAGGAATTCTTCGCCGCCACCGCCACCGTCAACGCCCAAAGCCTCGCCTCGCTCGCTGTCAGGGTTACTGCCGTTCTTGCGTCCGTATCGCGGCCGCATAGCACTTGCCCTGCTGTTTCTCGTGCTGGCTGCGGTTGCGACGCTAGCCTTTCCCGTGGCCTTGCGCAGCTTGATTGACCGAGGGTTTGTGCAGGCTGATCGCGGCGCG
>JAKANU010000013.1 GCA_021812315.1 Pseudomonadota bacterium | reverse complement strand
TCCGTAAACTTTGGCAAAGTTCACGCTTTCGTTGTGATGCTGCAACAGGTTGACCCGAACCGACATCCAAGTCTGTACGGGAACAGACAAAGCAAATATCGGGCCAGATCCTGGCTGCCGTCAATTTACAATGGGCCGATGGACGCCCTTTTGAATGCCACCGATGCCGCCTTGCGGACACTTTTTGCGACCCCGCGCGCGGCGCGGGCCTGTCCCGAACAAGCACCGGGGGAACTGACCGACGCTGAAAGGCGCCACGCGGGGGGGCTGATGCGGGTTAACCATGTAGGCGAAATCTGCGCGCAGGCGCTATATACGGCGCAGGCCTTTTCGACCCGTGACGAGGCTTTGCGGGCGCAGTTTGTGGCCGCCAGCGCCCAGGAAACCGATCATCTGGCATGGACCCGCGAGCGTTTGCGCGCGCTCGGGGAGCGGCCATCCCTGCTCAACCCGTTGTGGTACGCAGGCGCCTTTGGCCTTGGCTTGCTCGCCGGGTGGCTCGGCGATGCCCGCAGCCTGGGCTTCGTGCTGGAAACCGAGACGCAGGTCGAGGCGCACCTTGCCAGCCATTTGAGCATGCT
This sequence comes from Pseudomonadota bacterium, assembly GCA_021812315.1. GTDB lineage: Bacteria > Pseudomonadota > Gammaproteobacteria > Burkholderiales > Burkholderiaceae_C > Rhodoferax. The sequence goes on along the minus strand of JAKANU010000013.1, from coordinate 20,460 downwards.
GCCGCCAGCCGACCTTGCCTCGCGCGCGATCGTCGCCCAGATGCAGAAAGATGAGGCGCGTCATGCGCTCGATGCAGAACAGGCCGGCGCCAGAGAGTTGCCTGCAGTGGCGAAGAAGTTGATGCAGGTCGCCGCCCGGGTGATGACCAGCGTCGCCTACCGGATCTAGCCTGGGGCGCGCACTCAGACCTCGATCACCTCGAAGCTGGTCGTCACCGCCGCCGTCTTGGCCAGCATGATGCTCGCCGAACAATATTTCTCGTGGCTCAGGTCGATGGCGCGCTGCACCGCGGCCTCGGGCAATCCGCGGCCCGAGCCGGTGAAGTGCATGTGGATGCGGGTAAATACCTTGGGGTCGACTTCGGCGCGCTCGGCCTGCAGCTTCACCGAACAGGCCCGCACATCCAAGCGGCCACGCCGCAGGATCAGAACCACATCGTAAGCGGTACAGCCGCCGGTACCGGCCAGCAGCGTCTCCAGTGGACGCGGCGCCAGATTGAGGCCACCCTCCTGCGGGCGCTGGGCATCGGGCGCGCCGTCCATGACCAGCGTGTGCCCACTGCCGGTTTCTGCGACAAAGCCCATGCCTGAGCGTGTGCCCATTGCGCCGGTCCAACTGACGGTGCATTCCATCTCGCGCCTCCTCGGTCATTTCGAAAAGCCGATTGTCGCTGTCAGCGGCGCTTATCATCGGGTCTGCATGAAGCCGCAAGCACTCCATCCCGCCGACTACCTGAAGAAGATCCTGACCGCACGCGTCTACGACGTGGCCGTGGAGACCGCACTCGAACCGGCCAAGGCCCTGAGTCGGCGCCTGCACAACACGGTGCTGCTCAAACGCGAAGACCAGCAACCGGTACACAGCTTCAAGCTGCGCGGCGCCTACAACAAGATGGCGCAATTGAGCCCGGAGCAACTGCAAAGAGGTGTCATCTGTGCCTCCGCGGGCAACCACGCCCAGGGTGTGGCCCTGAGCGCGCACAAGCTCGGCGTGCGCGCCGTCATCGTGATGCCAACCACCACGCCACAAGTCAAAGTCGAGGCGGTGCGCCACTTCGGCGCCGAGCTTGTGCTGCACGGTGACAGCTATTCTGACGCTTACGCCTTTGCCCTGACCCTGGAGCAAAAGCACGGACTGACTTTCGTCCACCCCTTCGATGACCCGGACGTGATTGCGGGCCAGGGCACGATCGCCATGGAAATGTTGCGCCAGTTGCAGGGTCTGGGCTCAAACCGGCTCGACGCGGTGTTCGTGGCTATTGGCGGGGGCGGGCTGATCGCGGGCGTCGCCAATTACATCAAGGCGCTGCGCCCGGAGATCAAGATCGTCGGCGTGCAGATGAACGATTCCGACGCCTTCGCGCAATCCGTCGCCGCCAGGAAACGCGTGACGCTCGACGAGGTAGGTTTGTTCTCGGATGGCACGGCGGTCAAGCTGGTGGGCGAGGAAAACTTCCGCATCGGACGCAAACTCGTTGACGAATTCATCATCGTCGACACCGACGCCGTCTGCGCGGCCATCAAGGATGTTTTTGTCGACACCCGCAGCATCGTCGAGCCTGCTGGCGCTCTTGCGGTGGCAGCCATCAAGCAGTACGTGGCCAGCCACAAGACGCGGGGTGAAACCTACGCCGCGATCCTGTGCGGAGCGAACATGAATTTCGACCGCCTGCGCTTCGTTGCCGAACGCGCCGAGGTGGGCGAGGAGCGTGAAGCATTATTTGCGGTGACGATTCCCGAGGAGCGTGGCAGCTTCAAACGCTTCTGCATGGCCGTGGGCAGCCTGCCCGGCGGGCCGCGCAACGTCACCGAGTTCAATTACCGCGTCGGTGATGCGGCGCAGGCGCATGTGTTTGTCGGCCTGACCACACATGGTCGCGGCGAGTCCGGCAAGATCGCTGCGAATTTCACCCGTCACGGCTTCGAGGCGCTGGATCTGACGCACGACGAACTGGCCAAGGAGCATATTCGTCACATGGTGGGCGGGCGCTCCAGCCTGGCCCACAACGAACGCCTGTTGCGCTTTGTCTTTCCCGAGCGCCCCGGGGCCTTGCTGAAATTCCTCAGTCTGATGCGCCCGGGCTGGAACATCAGCCTGTTTCACTACCGCAACCAGGGAGCCGATTACGGGCGCATTCTGGTCGGGCTGCAAGTGCCCCAGGCCGACAACGCTGCCTTTGACAAGTTCTTGCGCACTCTGGGTTACCCGCACGTGGAAGAAACCTCCAACCCGGTTTACCGGATGTTCCTGCAGTCATGAGCGCCTCCCTCGACGGCAAGCTGGTGGTAGCGATTTCATCGCGTGCCCTGTTTGATTTCGAGCAGGAAAACGAAGTCTTCGAGCACAGCGACGACCGCGCCTACATGGCGCTGCAATTGCAACGGCTCGATACGCCCGCCAAGCCCGGTGTGGCGTTTTCTTTGGTCCGCAAGCTGCTCGCTTTCAACCCGGGCACGCTGTCGGACCATGCTGACCAGAAGGCACCGGACTGGCAGCGCAATCAGCCGGTGGAAGTGGTTATCCTCTCGCGCAATGACCCGGTCTCGGGCATGCGGGTATTTCGCTCGGCGCAGCATTACGGATTGGCCATCGAACGCGGTAGTTTCACCCGTGGCCAGCCACCCTGGCGTTATCTCAAACCTCTGCACGCCAACCTGTTTTTGAGCGCGCATCTGAGCGATGTGCGCGCAGCGCTGGCCGCTGGTGTGCCCGCCGCCCAGGTCTATCCGCAATCGGCCCGCGCCAGTGAAACCTATCCCAATGAAGTGCGCATTGCCTTCGACGGTGACGCGGTGCTGTTCAGCGACGAGGCCGAGCGCGTTTACCAGGCGCAGGGCCTGAGCGCGTTTCAAAAGCACGAAACCGACAACGCGCAGCAGCCCCTGCTGGCCGGGCCGTTCAAACCTTTGCTCGCAGCACTGCAGCGCTTGCAAAAGGAAGGCAACGCCTCGATGCGCCTGCGCACGGCGCTGGTGACAGCGCGCAGCGCACCGGCACATGAACGCGCCATTCGGACCTTGATGGACTGGAAGATCGATGTGGACGAGGCGATGTTTCTCGGCGGCCTGCCCAAGGGCGAGTTCCTGCGCGAGTTTGAACCGGATTTCTTTTTTGACGACCAGACCGGCCATGTACATGGCGCCTCCATGCACGTGCCGTCGGGGCACGTGGCCAGCGGCGTCGCCAACGATTGATCTGATTCTTGTATAAAAACCGCTTCTATAGCCCGTATCTATTGCGTAGGCAGCTATTGATTTTGTAGCGTTTGGACCCCACAAGATGGCCAAAGAGAAAACCAACTTCGTTTGCTCCGACTGTGGCGGCGCCAGCCCAAAGTGGCAGGGAAAATGTCCGCATTGCAATGCGTGGAACACCTTGATCGAGTCCGTCCTGGAGAGTTCGACACCGGCCAGAAACCGCTTTGCATCGCTCACCAGGCCGGTTGGCGTCACGACCCTTGGCGATATCGAAGCACCCGAGATTGAGCGCACCCCAACCGGCCATGAAGAACTTGACCGCGTGCTCGGCGGCGGCATGGTCGAAGGCGGGGTCGTGTTGATCGGCGGCGACCCCGGCATCGGAAAATCCACCTTGTTCCTGCAAGCGCTCGATTCATTGCAGCGCGCTGGCCAAAACACTCTGTACGTGACGGGTGAGGAAAGTGGTGCGCAGGTGGCGCTGCGCTCGCGCCGGCTCGGGCAGAGCAACTCGCAAGTCAAGGTGCTCGCCGAAACCGCCCTGGAGAAGATCCTGGCCACGCTCGCAACGCTGCGCCCGGACATTGCCGTGATCGACTCGATTCAGACCGTGTATTCCGAAGAGCTGACTTCAGCGCCGGGTTCGGTCGCGCAGGTGCGCGAGTGCGCGGCCCACCTGACCCGCTTTGCCAAAGCCAGCGCCCACGACGACCCTGGAGCCCGGGCGCGCTCGACATGCATCGTGCTGGTCGGCCACGTCACCAAGGATGGCGCGCTGGCCGGCCCGCGCGTGCTCGAACACATGGTCGATACCGTGCTTTACTTTGAAGGCGATACGCATTCCAGCTTTCGACTGGTGCGCGCCATCAAGAACCGTTTCGGTGCAGTCAATGAAATTGGCGTTTTCGCCATGACCGAAAAAGGACTCAAGGGTGTTTCCAACCCGAGCGCGATCTTTCTCAGCCAGCACGCCGAGCCGGTGCCGGGCAGTTGCGTGATGGTGACGCTGGAGGGCACGCGCCCGATGCTGGTCGAGATTCAGGCCCTGGTTGACAGTGGCGGACCGAGCCCAAGACGGCTCAGCGTAGGGCTGGATCGCGACCGCCTGGCCATGTTGCTGGCGGTGCTGCACCGCCATGCGGGGATCGCCTGCATGGACCAGGACGTGTTTGTCAATGCCGTCGGTGGTGTGCGCATCAGCGAGCCCGCAGCAGATCTCGCCGTGTTGCTGGCGATCGCCTCGAGCCTGCGCGGCAAGCCCTTGCCGAAGGGATTTTTCGCATTTGGTGAGGTCGGGCTGGCCGGCGAGGTGCGCCCCGCGCCACGCGGTCAGGAACGCCTCAAAGAGGCCGCCAAACTGGGTTTTAGCGTGGCCGTGGTGCCCAAGGCCAACCTGCCGAGGAAACCGCAGGCGAAAGAATTTGATGGCCTCTGCATCCACGCCGTCGAGCGTGTCGAACAGGCGCTGCAAGTTGTGCGCGGCCTGGCTTGAACTGTGGCGCTGACGGGCTCGCTGGGCGGGCGCCTGGGTGCGCTGCGCAATTGGGAAGGGCCAGATCAGGCAATGGGCATTCTTTCGCGGGTCGTAAAATCGGCGCTTTACAGAATCTGAACCCAAGGAAGCCTGCCATGAGCCCCCAACCCCCTTCAATGTCCGAGCGCGACGGCAAGATCTGGATGGACGGCCAGATGGTCGACTGGCGCGAGGCCAAGATCCATGTGCTGACGCACACGCTGCACTACGGGTGCGGCGCCTTTGAGGGCGTTCGTGCCTACAACACGGCGCTGGGCACGGCAATTTTTCGCCTCGAAGAACATACCCAGCGCCTGTTCAACAGCGCCAAGATATTGCGCATGCCCCTGCCCTTCACCAAGGACCAGATCAACGAGGCGCAAAAGGCGGTGGTACGTGAAAACAAGCTCGAATCCTGCTACCTGCGCCCGCTGACATGGATCGGCGACAAGAAACTCGGCGTCAGCCCCAAGGGCAACACGATCCATATGATGGTGGCGGCCTGGCCCTGGGGCGCCTACCTTGGGGACGAAGGCCTGCGCCGGGGCATCCGCGTGAAAATTTCGAGCTACACGCGGCACCACGTCAACATCACCATGACGCAGGCCAAGGCGGTGAGCAACTACACCAACTCGATCCTGGCCAACATGGAAGTCACCGATGAGGGTTACGACGAGGCCATGCTGCTCGACGCAAACGGCTTTGTCAGCGAGGGCGCCGGAGAAAACCTTTTTGTCATCAAGGGTGGCGTGGTGTATACGCCCGACCTCTCGGCCGGTGCGCTCAACGGCATCACGCGCAACACCGTGTTTCACATCTGCAAGGACCTGGGGCTGGAGGTCGTCGAGAAGCGCATCACGCGCGACGAGGTCTACATCGCCGACGAAGCCTTCTTTACCGGAACTGCCGCCGAAGTCACGCCGATTCGCGAGCTCGACCGCATTGAGCTTGGCAGCGGCACGCGCGGCCCGGTGACCGAAAAGATTCAAAGCGCCTTCTTCGACATCGTCAACGGCCGCAACGCCAAATATCATCACTGGCTAACGAAAGTTTCAGCATGAGCCAAGCCACCATCGAAATTCTTGCCAAGGACCTCAACCATCAGGGTGGGCTGTACTGCCCGAGCCCTCTGGCCGACATGAAGATCTGGAACAGTCACCCCAAGGTCTATCTGGACGTGGCACACAGCGGCCAGGCCAAGTGCCCGTATTGCGGCAGCCTCTACAAGCTCAAGGACGGCGAACATTTCGCCGGGCACTGAGGCAGCCCGCATCAATGACGCGGCTCCCGCCGGTGGTTCCGTTTCCGATCCAGCCTGAGTTCGACCGAGTTTGGCAGGCGCCTCAAGTTCACTGATCGTCGCGCCGCAATGGATTGGCGACGCGGTGATGACCGAGCCGCTGCTACGCCGCCTGGCCGCACGCGGTGAGCATCTTTGCGTCGGTGCCGTGCCATGGGTGGCACCGGTGTACCGCCTGATGCCGCAAGTCGCGGAGGTCATCGAATTTCCATTCACCCACGGCCGTCTGCAATTGCGGGCGCGGCGGCGTCTGGCGCAACAGATCCAGGGACGATTCGATACCGCATACGTTTGCCCGAACTCGGCAAAGAGCGCCTTGTTGCCCCTGCTCGCCGGGATCCCCAGACGAGTTGGCTACCTCGGCGAAGCCAGGGTGGGATTGCTGACCGATCGCCTGAAAAACCCGCCCAAGGGCCGCCAGACCCCGATGGTGGAACACTACGGGGCGCTTAGCGGCGAAACGGATCTGGTGGCGCGGCGCCCGCAATTGCGCCTGAGCCAGGAAACGCTGGAGGCAGCGCTGACTTGCATGGGCCTGCGCCACGGCAGCTACTACCTGTTTGCCCCGGGAGCGGAATACGGCCCGGCCAAACGCTGGCCGGTCAGCCACTTTGCTGAGCTCGCCGCCCTGCTCGACGCGCCCGTGGTCTTGCTTGGTTCGGAGAAGGAATTTGAGCTGTGCCAGGCGATTGCCGTACCGGTCAACGCCAAAGCCCCCGGTCAGTGCCTGAATCTTGCAGGAAAAACGACGCTGGAGCGGGCCTTTTGTGCGATAGCGGCTACCAAATTGATAGTAAGCAACGATTCTGGCTTGATGCACGTCGGCGCTGCTTTGGGCGTTGCCCAGGTCGCTCTGTTCGGCTCGAGCAGCCCGGTCCATACGCCCCCACTCAACGACCGGGCCAGCGTACTGTGGCTCAAGAACGATCCGCACTACCAACCGGCCCTGGAGTGCGCACCATGTTTTGCGCGCAACTGCCGCTTTGGCCACACCCGTTGCCTGGGCGATATCAGCGTCGCTCAGGTGCTGCAAGCCATGACGCAAGGCTTGAAGTCAGCCTGAGGTGCAAAAAAAAGCCACCCGAGGGTGGCTTTGAAAAAGTCCCTGAAGGGACGTCGTTGGAAACTTCATATCGTTGCGTGGCGTCTGGCATCGAGTGCTTGCCTGATCCGACACTTGAACACTGTGACAGCAGTTGGGCCAACTTTACCGGTCCGTCCGCTCCGCGCCTATCCCCCATTTGGGGGATTTTTGAGGTTGATATGCAACAGGTTGCCGACTTTCGCGGGCTCAGACCAGTTCCGGCCGCGATAACGGCAGTTCAATGACGAAGCGGGCCCCACCGTCGGGACGATTCTCGCAATAGGCGCGGCCGCCGTGACGAATCGCGATGGACCTGACCAAGGCCAAGCCCAAGCCAACGCCACCATCGCGCTCGGAAGCACCCGGTAATCGATAAAAGGGTTCGAAGATGTGTTCGGTCAGTTCCGCAGGGATTCCCGGACCCCGGTCGGCGACCTCGATCAGCGCCTGCCCCTGAAGCTGACGCAACCGCACAGTAATCTGGCCGGCCCCGTAGCGCCGGGCATTCTCCAGGAGGTTGCGCACAGCGCGCCGCAGCAACTTGGTCACCCCCTGGACCGTCCATGCCGAGACACCCTGGGGCTCTTGCAAGTGCGCATCTGCAGAGTGTGTTTCGACATCGAAGCCGGCTTCAACGCGCGAGCACTCCTCGGCGAGAAGCCCCACCAAGTCAACCGTCTCGATCGTGCCGAGGTCAGCCTCACGAGCGTCGAGGCGGCTGGCCAGGAGGATTTCTTCAATCAACTGGTCGAGCTCGCCGATGTTGCGTGAAATCTCGTCCCGCCATCCGCCCGAGGCGGGCGTCTGCCCGCCCATCAGCTCGATCCCCATGCGAATGCGTGCCAGAGGCGAGCGCAATTCATGCGAAGCATTCGCCAGCAGCGCGCGCTGCGAAGCGAGCAAGGACTCATGCGACTTCACCAGGGTCTCGATGCGCTCGGCAGCGTGATTGAATCGCGTGGCCAGAAAGCCTACCTCGTCCTGCCCGCCCTCAGGAACCCGGATCGACAAGTCACCGCCGCCCCACTTCTCAACCCCATCTTGCAGCAGCTCCAGCCGACGCGTCAGCTTGCGCACGATCGGATACGTGGCCAACGCCACCGCAATGGCAACCAGCGCCAGCGTCCAGAAAAAGCTGAACGGCGCGCGACTCCAGAACGACCGCTGTGCCCGCGGCAATTCCAGATGCACGATCTCACCATCGAGCATCAATACGACAAACTCGGGGCCGTTGCCAAACTGGTCATGCAAGCCGAATGACGGTGCATAGGCCGCACGCTGACCATCCGTCATCGCACCCAGGCCTGCGCCGGGCGGTCGGCGGCGGCGTGAGTGTCCGTTGCCGATGATCTGTCCGGCCTCATTGCGCACCACCACGTCGGTCAGCGGCGGCTCCACCGTAAGTCGCCAGGCCCAACCGACCAAAAACGTCAGCACCGCCACGGCCAGCACCACAGCTAGCCAGATGCGGACATACAGCCTCTTGAAAGACATCACTAGTCCTGCTGGCGCGCAAAGACGTAGCCCACACCGCGCACCGTGAGGATGCGCTTGGGATCCTTGGCGTCGACCTCGATGGCGGCACGGATACGACCCATATGCACGTCGATGGAGCGGTCAAACGCATCGAGTTCGCGCCCGCGCACGGCTTCCATGATCTGGTCACGCGTGAGCACGCGCCCGGCGCGCTCTGCCAGGGCGCACAGCAGATCGAATTGGTACGAGGTCAAGTCGCACGGCTTGCCCGCGACGCTGACGGTGCGCGCGTCGCGGTCAATTTCGAGGCTGCCAAAACGCAGTTGCGTGCCTGCGGGCGAACCCGGGACCCTGCGACGCAGGACCGCACGCACGCGCGCCAACAATTCGCGCGGCTCGAACGGCTTGGGCAAATAGTCGTCAGCGCCAATTTCGAGCCCGATAATCCGATCCATCGGGTCGCCCTTGGCCGTCAACATCAACACCGGCAACTGGGCCAACTGGCCCGGCAGCGCGCGGATTCGCCGACACACTTCCAGGCCATCCATGTCGGGCAGCATCAAATCAAGAATTACCAGTTCGGGCGTTGCCGTCTGCAGGGCTTCCAGGCCGGTGCGAGCGTCCGCGGCATGGCTGACGGTAAACCCGGACTGCCCCAGATACTGGCTCACCATCTCGGCCAGGCGCGTGTCGTCTTCGATCATCAACAAATGTTGGCTCATGGCAGCAGTCTAGGGCAGCGCCCGGTCAAGGGCTTGTCAAATCCGTAAAGTTAAGTAAACGGCGCTGGCGCGGGCGCCCCAGCGTTGACCCGCGCAGCAAGCGCGACCAAGAGCAACACCGGAACGCCAAGCAGGGCCGTTGCAACAAAGAAGTTCTGATAGCCGAAGGCGTCCACGTAGCGGCCCGAGTAGCCGGCCAGAAATTTCGGCGCCAGCAGCATCATCGAGCTAAACAGTGCGTACTGCGTGGCCGAGTAGTTGACATTGGTCAGACTGGAGAGATAGGCAATGAAGGCGGCCGAGGCAATGCCGCTCGAGAGGTTATCGGCCGAGATCACGGCGATCAGGGCGGTGACATCGTGCCCGCGCGTTCCCAGCCAGGCAAACAACAGGTTGCTCGCGGCGCTCAGGACCGCACCCAGCATCAGCACGCGCGCCACACCCAGGCGCAGGGAGAGCGCGCCGCCGACAAAGGCCCCGACCAGGGTCATCACCACGCCATAGATTTTGGTTACCGCCGCGACCTCGTCCTTGGTGTACCCCATGTCGACGTAAAACGGATTTGCCATGATGCCCATCACCACGTCACTGATGCGATACACCGCGATGAGTGCCAGGATCAGCGCCGCCTGCCACCGGTACCGGCGCACAAAATCGGCAAAGGGTTCCACCAATGCGCCGCGCAGCCAGTCCGTCAGGTTCTTTGCCTGCGGCATGACCCGGCCCAGCGGTTCCGGCGAGAGCAAGACAGTCAGCACGCCCACTGACATCGTGGCAGCCATCACCAGGTAGGCGCTTTGCCATGCGCTGTGCTGGTAGCTGGCAAGCTCGGGAACTTCGGCACGCGCGGCAATCCACAGGCACCCGGCGCCGGCCCAGATCATGGCCAGCCGATAGCCCGTCTGATAAGCCGCGGCCAATGCTGCCTGACGCTCGGTACCGGCCGACTCGATGCGGAAGGCATCCAGCGCAATATCCTGCGTCGCTGAGCCTAAGGCAACTGCCAAGGCGCCCCAGACCACGGGCTCGAGCGCCAAACGTGGATCGTTGAACGACATGGCGATCAAGCCGACCACAATCGCCAGCTGGGACAGCAGCAGCCAGCTGCGCCGCCGCCCCAGCCAGCGCGTGAGTAACGGAATTGGCAATCGATCCACCAGCGGCGCCCAAGCCCATTTGAATGCGTACGCCAGGCCGACCCAGCTCAAATAGCCGATAGTGGTGCGGTCAATCCCGGCCTCACGCAGCCAGAAACTCAGCGTACCCAGCACCAGCAGCAAGGGCAGTCCGGCGGAAAAACCGAGCAACAACATGCGCAGGCAAGCCGGTTCCAGATAGACCTTGAACACGGCACTCCAGGAGGGCTTGATTTGCGTGGCGCCGGGTGCACTTGTTGTCATGCGTGAATAATACGCGCTGCCCACCCTGCTTCCACACCACGATGTCTCTCTTGCCAACTGTCCAAGTCACGCGCCCGCCCGGCCGGTGGCACTGCTCACGGGCATGGGCCGCCCCACTGCTGGCGTTGACCTTCGCGGCCTCATCGATCGCAGCCGTAGCGCCACGCGAGGGTGTCGAGGTGGGCGCAAACTCCGCCTTCGGCCGGCTGGTCCCGGCCGATCGACTGGAACGATCGGCTGGCCTGCAATACGCCCAGTTGTTGCAGCGTGCCTCAAGCCAAGGCGCACTCGCCGCCGACGGTGATCCACAGCTTGCGCGGCTGCGAACTATTGCGCGACGTATCATTCCCTTGGCCGCGTCGTGGAACCCACGCGCCGGAGCCTGGCAATGGGAGGTCAATCTGATCGGCAGCCGCCAGATCAACGCGTTTTGCATGCCCGGTGGAAAGATCGTGTTCTTCAGCGGCCTGCTGCGCCAGCTCGATTTGACTGATGATGAAGTCGCCGTGGTGATGGGGCACGAAATTGCCCATGCCCTGCGCGAACACGCGCGCGAGCGCCTGGCCAAGGGCGTGGTGACCCAAGGGGCGGCACGCATCGGCGGTGCCGTCGCGGCCAGCATCTTCGGAATTGACCCGCGCCTGACGGACGGGCTGGCGCGCGGCGGCGCCAATCTTCTGACGCTGGAATTCAGTCGCGAAGACGAGTCCGAGGCCGACTTGGTCGGCATGGAACTCGCGGCCCGCGCCGGCTATGACCCGCGTGCGGGGGTTGCCTTGTGGCAAAAGATGAGCGCCGCCAACAAGGGTGCGCCACCGCAGTGGTTGTCAACGCATCCGTCGGGCAAGTCGCGCATCGCCGATATTCAAAAAAACCTGCCCAAGGTGCTGCCACTGTACGAGCGGGCGGTCAAGCCGTAGAGGCCGCGCTGCTAAACTTCGCCCGATGAAATTTCTTCGCGTGCTGTTGCTGACCTGCCTGCTTGGCGCGAGCACGGCACAGGCGACGCCGGGGGAAGTTCAAATCGGCCAGACACTGCGCGACGCGACGATGCAAGGGCTGCTGGGTCCGAACCGAAAGCTGTCCGAATTTCGCGGCACACCGCTTGTCATCAACGTCTGGGCCAGCTGGTGCGGTCCGTGTCGGCTGGAGATGGGCTCACTTGAGCGCCTGTCGAAAAGCAGGGCAGGCAAGCACTTCAGGGTGATTGGCATATCCACCGACGACTACCCCGAAGCGGCCAAGGCATTCGTGCACAAGACCGGGACCACGTTCAGCCACTATATCGATGACCATCTGTTGCTGGAGAACATGCTCGGCGCGGACCGGTTGCCCCTGACCCTGCTGGTCGATGCGAAGGGTCGCGTGCTGGACAAATACTACGGTGCCGTGCAATGGGACAGCGCGCAGGCACTTGAAGCGATTGGCAAGGCGTTCGCCCTGCCGCAGTGACTTCGGTGCCAGCCACGAACCTGTCCCCTCGCGGAGCCGCGCAGTACACGAGGCGACAAGCGTGGGGCCAGGTCAAGCGCCTTTGGGTCGTCCGTACTTGGCGGTAAAGCTCGCCTTGCCAAGGCTGTTGGCGTGGATCATGAAGCCCGCCAGCGCAGCCGTCGCATCAGCCGGCACTTCAATCTTGTCCTTGAGCGCGTACACGGTGAAGATGTAGCGATGTGGCGCGTCACCGGGCGGCGGACACACGCCGCCCCACGCCGCCATTCCGTAATCGATGCGCACTTGACTGGCGCCCTTGGGCAGGTTGGCACCGCCGAGTGCACCCGCGTTCGGCGCCAGCTCGTGGACGTCGGCCGGAATGTTGATCACCACCCAGTGCCACCAACCCGACCCAGTGGGCGCATCCGGGTCGTAGACGGTCACTGCAAAGGCCTTGGTCCCCTTGGGCGCCCCGCTCCACTTGAGGGCGGGAGACATGTTTCTGCCGTTGCAGCCAAAGCCGTCGAATTCGAAACTTTGCGGGATCGGCGCATTCGCTTTGATGTCAGGACTGTGCAGCGCAAATTCGCCACCATGCGCCAAGCTGGCCGCGCCAACCAGTGCGGAGGCAAGAAGCGTGTGTTTCATGAGAATCTCCTGAGTGAAAAATGATTATGCCAAAGGCGGGTCAACGATACCAGCGAACCTGTGAGAGTCAAAGCCCCCTCGGGTGTTGCCGCTAGACTCGCGTCTGTGCCCCCACGACCTGCCATCGATCGACCCAGCGCCGCGCCACCATGAATGCGGGTGTGATTTACGCTGTGCTTGCGTACACGGCCTGGGGGTTGTTGCCGATCTTCTTCAAGCAACTGTCGAGCGTTAACGCGTTTGAGGTTGTGCTTCACCGCATGCTGTGGTCGCTGGTGTTCCTGCTTTGCGTCCTGGCTGTGCTCAGGCGCTGGGCTTGGTTGCGCGAGACGCTGCGCCAGCCACGCGTGCTCGCTGCATTTGGCGCATCCGCCTTGCTGTTGTCGGTCAACTGGTCGGTCTACGTCTGGGCCGTACAAAACGCCCATGTACTCGACGCCAGTCTGGGCTATTTCATCCTGCCTCTGGTCAATGTGGCGATGGGTTTTGCCTTCCTCCACGAGCGGCCACGCCCCCGGCAATGGCTGGCGGTAGCCGTCGCAGGCGCAGGCGTGCTGTGGCTCACCGTGCAGGCCGGGCGACTGCCCTGGATCGCCCTGCTTCTGGCAATCACCTTTGGCATCTACGGCTTGCTGCGCAAGGTGGCCAAGCTCGGCGCCCTCGAAGGCCTGACGCTGGAGACACTGCTACTTTCGCCGCTGGCGGTGGGGCTGCTGACATGGTGGGCGTGGGATGGGCGGGGCGCCTTGGTGCAGGCCCAGCCGACCACCCTGGGCTGGTTATTGCTGGCTGGGCCACTGACGGCCATCCCCCTGCTACTGTTCGCCGCCGGTGCGCGCCGCATCCCACTGGCCACGCTGGGTATCCTGCAATACATCTCGCCAAGCCTGCAGATGCTGCTGGGCGTGTGGCTGTACGCTGAACCGTTTGACCCAACACGCGCCGTCGGCTTTGGTCTGATCTGGATCGCCTTGGTGCTATACAGTGCGGACAGCTTATGGATTGGGCGTAAGTCGCTACGTATTTAGTAGCATGTTACGCCCTATCTACGGGCTACACAGCCAATTCTATGCAAAATAGTTGGCTCAACTCAAATGCCTGCCCACGATGCCGGCCAGCTCGAACATCGTGACCTGCTGCTTGCCAAAAACCGCCAGCAGCTTGGCGTCGGCGTTGATGTTGCGCTTGTTGGCGGCGTCCTGCAAGCCTTTGGCCTTGATGTAGTCCCACAGCTTCTTGACCACCTGGGGACGCGCCACCGGTTCCGAGCCGATCACCGCTGCCAGCTCGTCGCTGGGCTGCTTGCCACTGGCCGCCGTGGTTTTGCGTGGCGCCTTGGGTTTGGCGGCTGTTGCAGCGGCGGTCTTCTTGGCGACCGCCTTTTTTGCTGGCGCTTTGGCGGTCTTCGTGGTCGTTGTCACCTTTACAGCGCCTGTATTACCGGCGGCTGAGGTTATTGCAGCCGTCTTGCGGGGTGGAAACTTGGACGGCGCAAATTCAAAATTGACCTTGCCCGCCTCGGCGTCCCAGGCCAGGATGGCCTTGAAGCCCCGGCGGGTGCGCATGGAGACGAACTTTTCCAGCATGTCGGTCTTGCCCGTGGCCAGCAGCTTGCTCATCTGGGCCCGCTCAATGGGCTGTTGCAGGATGACCTGGCCGCTCTTGAAATCACAGCTTGGTGTGGGTTGGGCCAGAGTTGGCACCGTCTTTTGGCATACGTAATTCTTGCCGTGCTCGTACACCGCGGCGCCGCATTTGGGGCAGGCGCCCAGGGGCTCTGTTCCTGCGAAGTCAATCAGCTCACCCGATTCTTCGCCCTTGCGGTCGTCGCCAAAATCGAATTCCAGCTTGTAGTTCTTGGCTTCCTCGTCAAACTTGATGACCATCTCGGCGCTGAAAGGCCAGCCCGCCTTGGAGCGAAAGCCATCGAGCGGGCCGATCTTCTTGTCGCGCAGAAATTGCTCCACCTCTGCAACTTCAAAGGTCCGACCCGCCGGTGTCTTGCCGAACGAGAAGCCACAACCCTCGTCTGAGCCTGCTTTCCCAGTGCAGGTGTAGCGGCGGTAGTTTTCCTTGACGATGCCGCCGCAGTTGGGGCAAGGTGCCTGCAGCGTGGCGTAGTCGCCGGGGATGGTGTCGCGGTCGTATTCCTTGGCCTTCCTGACCATGCGCTCGGTCATGGTGGCGATCTGGGTCATGAAGGAATCGCGGCTCAGGCGACCGTGCTCCATCTCGGCAAGTTTGTATTCCCATTCGCCCGTGAGTTCGGCTTTGGACAACTCCTCCACGCCCAAGCCGCGCAGCAGCGTCATCAGCTGGAACGCCTTGGCCGTGGGGATCAGCTCGCGACCCTCGCGCAGCATGTATTTTTCGGCCAGCAGGCCCTCGATGATGGACGAGCGTGTGGCCGGTGTGCCCAGGCCTTTTTCATGCATGGCGGCGCGCAAGTCGTCGTCCTCGATGGTCTTGCCTGCGCCTTCCATCGCCGCGAGCAAGGTGGCTTCCGAGTAGCGGGCGGGCGGCCGCGTCTTGAGGCCTTTGGCGTCCGCTTCCTGAGCTTGTACGCGCTCGCCGGGTTTGACCGGCACCAGACTCTGGCCCTTGTCGCCGTCTTTGGCGTCGGCCACTTCGTCGGCCGCCTCCTTGCCGTAAATGGCCAGCCAGCCCGGCTTGACCAGCACCTTGCCTTCGGTCTTGAAACTAGCCCCCACGCTCCCCACTGCGTGTGGTTCGCTGCCCCCCGCGGGGGCCGTGCCTTGCTTGGGGCGGCCCGGCGCTGCGGCGTCTGTGGCTACATGGGTTATGCGGGTCGTCACTTGATATTGCGCACTGGGGAAAAACACCGCCATGAAGCGGCGCACCACCAGGTCGTACAGCCTTTGTTCCGCCTCGCTCAAGCCGTGCGGCGCCTGCAGCGTCGGGATGATGGCAAAGTGATCGCTCACCTTGCTGTTGTCGAAAATGCGTTTGCTCTTGGCGATGTAGCCACCCCGCAGTGCCGCGGCCGCGTGAGGAGCCAGGTGCTTCATGGGGCTGCTGGCGAGCATCTCGAACGTCTGCTTGACCACCCCCAGGTAGTCCTCGGGCAGCGCGCGCGAATCGGTCCGCGGGTAGGTCAGTGCCTTGTGGCGCTCGTACAGACTTTGCGCAATCGCGAGCGTGGTCTTGGCCGAATAGCCAAACTTGCCATTGGCTTCACGCTGCAGGCTGGTCAGGTCAAAAAGCAGCGGCGAGGCTTGTGTGGTGGGCCGACTTTCTTCGGTAACCGTCGCGCTGTGGCCGCGCGCAGCGTCGGCGATGGCCTTGGCAGCCGCTTCGCTCCAGACTCGATCGGCCCTGAGTTCGGCATCAGGCTCATCGCTGTTGCCCGCAGCGGCATTGGCGGCTGCTTTGCTCCACTTGGGATCAAACCACTTGCCGTTGTAATCACCCGCCTGCGCCGCAAAGCTGGCGTGAATCTCCCAGTAGTCGCGGCTGACGAACTTGCGAATCTGCTCCTCGCGCTCGACCACCACCGAGAGCGTGGGCGTTTGCACCCGCCCCACGGTGGTCAGAAAGAAGCCTCCGTCGCGCGAATTGAAAGCCGTCATGGCGCGGGTGCCGTTGATCCCCACCAGCCAGTCGGCCTCGGAGCGGCAACGTGCGGCGTCGGCCAGCGGCAGCATCTGCGCGTCGCTGCGCAGCGACGCAAAACCCTCGCGTATGGCCTGAGGTGTCATCGATTGCAGCCACAGACGCTGCACCGGCAGCTTGACCTTGCTGTACTGCTGGATCAGGCGAAAAATCAGCTCGCCCTCGCGCCCGGCGTCGCAGGCGTTGATGATAGAGCCCACGTCCTTGCGCCTGGCCTGGCGGACCACCGCGTTGAGCCGCGTCCTGGTCTTGTCCATGGGTTTGAGATCAAAGTGCGGGGGAATTACGGGCAGGTGGGCGAAGCTCCACTTGCCGCGCTTGACGTCAAATTCCTCGGGTGCCTGGATTTCCAGCAAGTGCCCGACGGCGCTGGTGACAACATACTTCTCGTTCTCGAAATGCTCGTCGTGCTTTTCAAACTTGCCTGTCAGCGGCGTGAGCGCGCGCACGATGTCCTGAGCTACAGATGGCTTTTCCGCGATAACCAGAATTTTCATTTGACTACAATCCGCTTTCTCGCGAGCGCGCAGGCGCACGCACATGCACACGAGCGCACGCGCGCGCCCATACGAGTTCACGATAACAAATTTTTCGAGCGTGTCCAAGAATCCTGTCGCATTCAACCCCCGCCGCATTCAAGTCCGGCGCTCCGGCGTCCACGGCAAAGGTGTCTTCGCGCGGCAGAAGATCGTCGCCGGTGAAACCGTGATTGAGTATCTTGGTGAAATCATCGACTGGTCGGAGGCCCTGCGCCGCCATCCGCGTGACCCCAAGGATCCCCACCATACCTTCTATTTCCACCTGGACGAGACCTGCGTCATTGACGCCGGGGTCAACGGCAACTCGGCACGCTGGATCAATCACGCCTGCGAACCCAACTGCGAAGCTGACGAGCGTGACGGCCGAGTGTTTATCCAAGCGCTGCGCGATATCGAACCTGGTGAGGAGCTCAGCTACGACTACGCGCTGACGATTGACGCACGCTACAGCAGCAAACTCAAGGCGCAGTATCGTTGCCTTTGTGGCGCAGCTAGCTGCCGGGGTACGCTGCTGGCGCCCAAACGCCGCCGACGCTGATCATGCCCGGCAAACACGGCACGGACTGGCAGCTTGAGGCCCTGCGCTCGAGCCTGGGGGCGGCGCTTGACGGCGTGGCGGTCGAAGTTCTTGCGGAGATTGATTCCACCAACAGCGAACTCATGCGCCGCGCCCGCGACGGACGGCTCGAACCGGTATTGCTGGTGGCCGAACATCAGAGTGCAGGCCGTGGTCGATTAGGACGCGAGTGGTTCAGCGATCCGCAGGCCCGCGATCTGACTTTTTCGCTCGGCCTGCCCTTGTCGCCCCCGCAGTGGGCCGGCCTGTCGTTGGTCGTCGGTGTGAGCATCGCGCAAAGCCTGCATCCCGATTTGCGGCTGAAATGGCCGAATGATGTGTGGTGGGAGCGACGCAAACTCGCGGGCATTCTGGTCGAAACTACACGTACAGGAAATGCCAACCATGTGATCATCGGGGTTGGCGTCAATGCCCGGCGACCCCGCGCTAGGCATCTGCGTACGCCCGCAGCCTGGTTGGGTGAAGTGCGACCGGACCTGAATGCGGCGCTGGCATTGATGCAAATCGCCGCACCGCTGGTGCAATCGATCAAAGCCTTTGAAATGCACGGATTCGCACCTTTTCAGGCACGCTTCAACGCTCTCGATGCGCTGGCAGGGCAGTTCATTACGCTCTCCGATGGCAGCAGCGGAATCGCCGACGGGGTCAACCACCTTGGCGCACTGCGCGTGCAGGTCGCGGGGGGCACCATGGAAATAATCAGCTCTGAGGTCAGCGTGCATCCGCAGTCCGAGCTCACCTTGAACACGCTTTGAATCATGTTGCGCACGCTGGTACTGATGCTGATACTGTGCAACGCAATCTACTTTGCCTTGTCGCAAGGCCAGTTGCCGTGGTTCGATCGCGAGCCACAATCCGAACCCCTGCGCCTGCAACAACAACTGAATGTACGTGCAATGCGCCTGCTGAGCTCGCAGGAGTTGGCGCTGCTGGACGCCCCTGCCAAAGTGACGGCAAGACCTGCCGAATGCCTGCAGGGGCAGTTTGACGCCGAACGAGGCGCTTCGTTGCGCGCCGAACTGAACTCGGCCCTGCCACCCGATTCCTGGTCTCTTGAACCCGCGGCCACCCCTGAACGGTGGATCGTTTACCTGGGAAAATATACCAGCCCCGAGTTACTCGCCAGGAAAAGGGCACAGTTGACCAATCTGGGGCTGCGTTTTGAACCGGTGACGAATCCAGCCTTGCAACCCGGGTTTTCCCTCGGGCGTTATGACTCGCAGGCCGCGGCCAGTTCGGCCCTTGAGCGCATGAGCGGACGCGGGGTGCGCACCGCGCGAGTGGTGCTGGAGCAGCCGGGGAGCAGCGTCATGATGCTGCGCCTACCCAACGTTGACGATGACGTGCGGGCAGGCTTGGAAAGCCTCGGACCGGCAGGGGTGCGCGCCGCACTGCACCCATGCAAGTAGAACTCAAGTGGCGGTCAGGTTGCCCTCAAGAACAAAACGCACGCTAAAGCACGCTCCGGGCGGCAGCCGCCCCGGCTTGGTATCTTCCACCGAGACTGTTGCGTTGTGCTGCTCGGCGATTTCGGTGACGATTCGCAAACCCAGGCCGGAACCGTCAGCGTCGGTTCCCAGGGCACGATAAAACGGCTGGAAGATCAGTTCCCGTTCAGCCCGGGGCACACCGGGGCCCGAGTCCTCGATTTGCAGGACCAAGGTCTTGCCAATTATGTCGGTCAGCACGCGCGCCGTGATCACGCCCGGCTTCTCGATGGTCGAGGGCGTGTAGTGGATGGCGTTATCAAGCAGGTTGCGAATCAGTTCCTTGAGCAGCGTTGGATTGCCCGCCAGTTGACCGCCGGGGGCACCGGGCTGTGCCCCCTCGAAACCCAGATCGATATGCCTGTCAAGAGCGCGCGAGACGCAATCGCGCACGACTTCCATTGTCAGTTCTGCAAGGTCACAGGTCACCAAACGAGTGGTCGTACCACTGCCCTCGGCTCGCGCCAGGGCCAGCAGCTGGTTGACGGTATGGGTTGCGCGCAGGCTAGAGCGCCCGATCTGACGCAAGGACTGTTTGAGTTCTTCAGTGTCAGCCCCTTCGCGTTGCGCCAGATCGGCTTGCATGAGCAGTCCGGCCAAAGGCGTCTTGAGCTGGTGCGCCGCGTCAGCCAGGAACCTTTTTTGCGTGGCGATTGATTCTTTCAACCGAGTCAGAAGGTCGTTCACCGAGGCAACCAGTGGCGCCACTTCAAGAAGCACGGCTTGGTCATCGATCGGGCTCAGGTCATCGCTCTGACGCGCCCGTATACGCTCTTCCAACCGATTCAGCGGTTTGATTGCCTGCACCAGAGCCAGCCACACCAGCAACACGGCCAGCGGAAGAATCACGAACTGGGGCAACATCACTCCTTTGACGATCTCGGTCGCCAGCATCGCTCGTTTCTCGAGAGTTTCCGCGACCTGCACCAGGGCAGGCTTGGCTCCAGGCAGCGCCAGCTTCACCCACGTGTAGGCAACCTTCACGTCAACACCGTTGACTTCGGCGTCTCGAATCCGCACTTCACCGAAGAAGGCACCCTCGCTTTCCGGCGGCAAGGGCAAGGCCCGCTCGCCGCTCAGGAACTCGCCACGTGCCCCGAGGACCTGATAGTAAATGGTGTCGGCGTCGTCGGCGCGCAACAGCTCGCGCGCCGGCAACGGCAGATTGAATTGAACCCGGTCATGGCTGACCGTGATCAGCTGGGCCAGCGCCACCACGTTGTACTCCAAGGCCCGATCAAAGGGTTTGCCTGCGATGCTTTGCGCCACCAGCCATGTCAAGACCAGGCTCACTGGCCACAATAACAACATGGGCGTAAGCATCCAGTCCAGGATCTCCCCGAACAGTGAGCGCTGCTCGTGGTGGGTCACTTTCACCCCGAGATTTTTTCAAGACAGTAGCCCAGACCGCGCACCGTGGCGATGCGGATCGGGCCTTTCTCAATCTTC
>JAKANU010000239.1 GCA_021812315.1 Pseudomonadota bacterium | reverse complement strand
TGCCATTGATGTATCGAAAACCGTTGGCGGCGCCACTCACGTACATCGGCGAGTGCAGGGTCAGGGCGTTGGACTTGGCGCTGTTGTTCTGCTCCGGCGCGATCACCTCGACCTGCGCGACGTCCTTCAAGGCTTCATAAAGTGCAACGATGCCAGGTGCCTGGTAGCCGTCGTCGTTGGAAATCAGAATCTTCATGGTCAAGTCAGCTGGCTCCGAATTGTAGGGGGCATACCGTGTTTGCGTCGGCGTCACTGCTGGGACACGATGCGCCCAGGATTGCCCTATGATTGATCGAACTTTGTTGGAGATGTCCGCATGCATGCATGGCTTTGTGAAAACCCGGTGGGCGTCGATGCCCTGAATTGGAAGGAATTGCCCACACCCGAACCCAAAGCGGGCCAGGTCCTGATCGAGATCAAGGCGGCGAGTCTGAATTTCCCTGACTTGCTGATCGTGCAAAACAAGTACCAGAGCAAGCCGGCGCTGCCCTTCGTGCCAGGTTCCGAATACGCGGGCATCGTCCAGGCGGTCGGTGAGGGCGTCAGCGGACTCAAAGTCGGTCAGCACGTGGCATGTCTGTCGGGCACAGGGGGGTTCGGCACGCACACCCTGGCTCCCGCGGCACTTTGCCTGCCTCTTGCCGAGGGCTTCAGCTTTGTCGACGGTGCGGCATTCATCATGATTTACGCCACCTCGCATCACGCTCTGATTGACCGGGCGCAACTCAGGGCCGGCGAAACCGTGTTGGTGCTCGGCGCCGCTGGCGGCGTCGGCACATCAGCCATACAAATTGCCAAAGTCTGTGGCGCCAGAGTGATTGCTGCGGCCTCGACCGATGAAAAATGCGCGCTTTGCAAGTCCATCGGCGCGGATGCAACCATCAATTACGCCAAGCAAGACCTGCGTGAGGCGATCAAGGCACTCACCGAAGGCAAAGGCCCGGACGTCATATACGACCCCGTCGGCGGCGATTTCACCGAACCGGCATTCCGTTCCATCGCGCGACGTGGACGCTACCTGATGATCGGGTTTGCCGCCGGTCCGATCCCGAGCCTACCGATGAACCTGCCGCTGCTCAAGGGTGCCTCAATCGTGGGCGTGTTCTGGGGCGAGTTCGCACGGCACGAACCCAAGGCGAATGCCGCCATGATGCGGGAGCTTGCAAGCATGTATGCTCAGGGCAAGATCAAACCTGTGATTGATCGCACCATGCCGATGGCCGAGCTCAAGGCGGCCTTTGCCCACATGGGTTCAAGGGGCGTGATGGGAAAACTGGTCCTGGTGAACTGAGGCGTTCGCCCACGGCAGCGGCGTAGCCACTCTTGGTGTTCCTAGGCAATTCCGGTGAAAAGATCAAGCGGGCCGCTGCCGATCCGAAAACCGCGCATCGGCATCATCGCGCCTGATATCGCGCCAAGAATGACCCCCGCCACCAGCCCGCAAACGAGGATGGTCACCGTGTACGCTACCGTCTTCTCCGGCGGGCACTTCATCAATTCAGGCAAACCGGTATAGATCAGGTAAACCGAGTACAGGGAAGCCAGAATTCCAAGAACGGCAAGCGACGGAATCAGCGCAAAAATGCCACCCAGAAAGCTGGCCGTGCTGCCATAGGCCATCAGTTTGAGGGCATTGATCTGGCTCTTGGTGCCACCAAAAGTTGGCGCCAAGGCATCCACTGCCAATGCCAGAACAAAGATCATCCCCAGGGACAACACATAGCTCACGATCATGTTGACCAGGCCAGAGAGCAACGGTACACGCATACTCACACCAAAAAACCCCGCGCCGATCAGCGACATGCCAATGAAGCCGGCAACCGCCGGAATTGCCGCCAGGTAAATCAGGTAGTTCGTGTAGATAGAGGCGGTATCGGCTTGCTCCTGGGCAATGGCCGGCCAAGTTTCCTTGGGTTTGATGACGATGTCCTGGATACGTTGAACGAGGTTCACGGTGTCATTCTCCTTGGTTATTGATCTGCTTTCCTGCACCAGCGTGGCGGTCAGGGCCGCCAGCGGCGATTATGCGGCGCTGGCGCGGCTCTGCCAACCCCTGTGGAACGCTTCGGCCTAGCCTGCAAGGCGCGTCCAACGGCCCTTGAGCGCTCATGGATCATGGCGATCCACTAAAATTCAATGTTTTCACCATTTTGTTGAAAAACCCAAAATGACCCACGTCGTCACCGAACCCTGTATCAAATGCAAATACACCGATTGCGTTGATGTTTGCCCCGTGGACTGCTTCCGCGAAGGCCCGAATTTCTTGACCATCGACCCTGACGAATGCATCGACTGTGCGGTGTGCATCCCTGAATGCCCGGTCAACGCCATCTATGCCGAAGAAGACGTCCCCGCGGACCAGCGCCACATGATCAAGCTCAATGCCGAACTGGCAGTTTTGCCCAGTTGGAAAGGTATCAGCAAGCGCAAGGAAGCGCTGCCTGACGCCGACGATTGGAAAGACAAGACCGGCAAGCTCCCGCTGCTGGCTCGCTAGTGGCCTTTGCCAGGAAGAATCGAGGCCCGCGTGCGCCAGCATCAAGACCCTATTGAAACCGACGCCGTCATCATCGGCGCCGGCCCGGTTGGACTGTTCCAGGTGTTTGAGCTCGGTCTGCTGGAGGTCAAGACACATGTGATTGATTCCCTGGCCTACCCCGGCGGCCAGTGCGTCGAGTTGTACCCGGACAAGCCAATTTACGACATTCCTGCGGTGCCGGTCTGCACCGGGCAGGAACTCACCGACAGCCTGCTGCGACAGATCGAACCCTTTGGTGCCACGTTTCACTTCGGCCAGGAAGTGACGGTGGTCGAGCGCCAGGCGGACACGCGATTTTTCGTGGAAACCTCCAAGGGCACGCGGTTTCTGACAAAAACGATTTTTATTGCCGCCGGTGTCGGTGCCTTCCAGCCACGCACGCTGAAGGTCGATGGCCTTGACAGTTTTGAAGACTCGCAGCTTTTCTACCGCGTGCGCAACCCAGCGGAGTTTGCCGGCAAAAACATGGTCGTGACCGGGGGGGGAGACTCCGCCCTTGACTGGGCACTGGAATTTGCGCGCGACAGCGCGCACAAGGCAGCCAGCGTGATCCTCATTCACCGCCGGGATGTTTTCAAGGCGGCGCCGGCCAGCGTTGCCAAGATGAAGGCTTTGTGCGAGGCGCTGGAGATGCAATTCATCATCGGCCAGATCACCGGCTACGAGGAGAAACGCGGTGTACTTACGGGCGTCAAGGTCACCGGCGCCGATGGCGTGACGCGTATCGTCGCGCTGGACGTGCTGCTGGTCTTTTTTGGCCTGTCCCCGAAACTGGGGCCCATCGCCGAATGGGGGCTGGACATCGAACGCAAGCAACTGCGGGTTGATACGGAAAAATATTCAACCAGCGAGCCCGGGATATTTGCAGTGGGCGACATCAACTCTTACCCGGGCAAGAAGAAGCTGATCCTGAGCGGCTTTCACGAATGCGCTCTGGCTGCCTATGGCGCCATGCCGATCATCTTTCCTGACAAGAAGGTCTTTTTGCAATACACCACGACCAGTCCGAAGCTGCACAAAGTGCTCGGCGTTGAATCGCCCGTGTTTGATTAGGCGCGCCCGGTTGCGTGAGAATTCCCGAAAAAAACGAAGCTATAATTTGAGGCTTGTTCCTCGATAGCTCAGTTGGTAGAGCGCCGGACTGTTAATCCGTAGGTCCCTGGTTCGAGCCCAGGTCGAGGAGCCATATTTCAAGCGGCTTGCAGCAATGTAAGCCGCTTTGCTTTTGGTCCCGGCGTAGCTGAAACGTAGCCTGGCAACACTGAATCCAACCGCGTGGCCGCAACAATCAAGTGATCCGGCGCGAGATGGGCATAACGCTCCACCATCGCACTGGTTCGCCATCCACCCAAGCGCTGGAGCTCATGCGTGGGGGTTCCTGCTTGTCGCTGCCAGGTCGCCCAGGTATGCCTGAGATCGTGCCACCGGAAATCTTCGATGCCTGCACGCCTCCTGGCGGCCTGCCAAGCCCTCGTATTGGCCGTGTTTAGCGGCTTGCCCTGGAACGTAAATACCCTCGTGGGGTGTTTACCCTGCTGGCGCCTCAAGATTGCCAGCGCGGTGGCGTTTAGCGGCACGGCGATGGGTCTACGGTTCTTCGACTGCCAGCCATGAATCCAGGCGTGGCTTTGATCGAGATTGACCTGTGACCACTCCAACCCAAGCACATTGCTCTGCCGCAGCCCCGTTGCCAAGGCAAACAGGACGGTTTCACGCTGATGCTCGGGCAACTCCGCGATCAAGCGTATTGCCTGATCTGGCGTGAGCGACCTTTCGCGGTTGTTCGATTCTTTAAAGAGCCTGACCTTTGGCACCTTATCGATCCACTCCCATTCGTCGCGTGCGCGTCTGAGAACAGCCCGAACCAATGCCAAATAGCGGTTGCACGTGCCCTTGGAGCCAACCTTCAGCCTCGCAGACCTGATCCGGTCGATCACGTCGAGCGTGATCTGATCCAGAGTCAAGCCACCCAGGAAAGCATGAAGCCACGACAGCTTCTTTTTGTCTTCCCGGTGCGTCGCCTTCTCGGACGTCTCTTCGAGCCAGCGCACAACCGCTTCACTGAAGCGGTTGTG
>JAKANU010000238.1 GCA_021812315.1 Pseudomonadota bacterium | reverse complement strand
TTCGTTCTGGAGCGACCTGCGCGTGGGCGAACTCAAGACGTTGCTGGCGCTGGCCATCGGCGACGAGGCGGCCACGCTTGAGGGCTGCGACTGGGTGCGCCATTTTGACCAGATCAACCCGCAGCGACGCAGCGTGTACGCCTGCATCGAGTGCCTGATCAACCTGGCCGACATGGGCGACACCGGCCCGTACCTCGACAGCCTGCGCATGCTCTACGGAGCTGGCGCGGTGGCGCAGGCGCACGCGTTGATCATGCAAACGGACCGCTTCATGGGCATCCCGGCCCCGGGCCTGCAGCTCGAAGGCTGTGAGATGCACCACAAGCTGCTCGCCGCCTACGACAAGGTGCACGCACGCAGCGCCTGAACCCCGGGCCGTGCCGTCTCCTCAGCCATGCAATTCCTGCGCCAGACACTGCGAGCGATTCTCCTGCCGCTGATCGCAGCGCTGTTGCTGTTCGAGGAGTGGGGCTGGGAGCCGTTGGCGGCACTGTTTGCGCGCCTGGCCCGGTTGCCGCTTTGGGCCAGGGTTGAGAGCAGCATCGCTGGCTTGCCGCCGCGCTGGGCCTTGCTGGTGTTCGGCGTGCCGATGATGGCAATCGTCCCCGTCAAGCTGCTGGCGTTGTACCTGTTCGGTACCGGCCAGAAGGCGCTTGGGCTGGTGCTGCTTCTCAGTGCCAAGATCGGTGGCACCGCCCTGATGGCGCGGCTGTTTCAGTTGACGCAACCCGCGTTGTTGCAATTGCGCTGGTTTGCCCGCTGGTATCCGCGCTGGAAAGCGTGGAAGGACGGTGTTTTGGCGCAAGTGCACAGCTTGGGTGTCTGGCGCGTGGGGCTCGCGCTCAAGCAATGGGCGAAGAATTGGTGGATCGATGTTCAATAACCCTGACAAGGCTTATGCATTCTGACTGGCTGGTTCCTCGGTGGCCCGCACCGGCGCGGGTGCACGCACTTTGCACGACGCGGGTGGGCGGGACGTCGGCAGGGCCCTTTGATTCGCTCAATCTGGGCGACCATGTGGGCGACCGGCCGGGGGACGTTGCCGCCAACAGGTCATTGTTGGCGCGCGCCACAGGCGTACGGCCGGTCTTTCTGTCGCAGGTGCATGGCAGTGAGGTGCTGAGCGCGTCGGCGGTAACGCTCGATGGCGCGCGCGCTGACGGCTGTGTCACACGCGAGCCCGGCGTGGCCTGCACCGTCATGGTCGCCGATTGTCTGCCGGTGTTGTTGACGACACTGCAAGGCGATGTGGTGGCCGCGGCGCATGCCGGTTGGCGTGGTTTGGCTGGGCGCGACGGGTATGGAATCGTTGAGTCCGTTGTGCGGTCAATCATGCTTGCAACGCCCGTGAATAAAGCGCAGGCAGCTCCTGAAATCATAGCGTGGCTGGGCCCTTGCATTGGTCCGCAGGCGTTCGAGGTGGGCGCAGAAGTGCGGGACGCTTTTGTGCGGCACGACGCGGCGGCGCAGGCCATGTTTGCCGCGCATGGCACAGGCAAGTGGCTGGCCGATCTGGCGGGCCTGGCGCGTGCGCGGCTGGCCGCAGCCGGGGTCAGACAGGTCTTCGGCAACGATGGCAGCCCCGACTGGTGCACCCTGGCTAATCCGTTGCGCTATTTTTCCCACCGGCGCGACCGGATCAGTGGTCGTCTGGGGGCATGCATCTGGATGGCATGAAGGGGGCCGCGAATATCCCGCCGGGGCCTCAAGTGCAAGACCTGAGATACTTGGGGTTGGCGTGAGCGGACGTCAGTTTGAGGAGTCAGCATGAAACAAGGTGTTCCCGACCTCTTTGGACCCATGGAGGGTCTGCCGTCGATTCAGTTCTCAGCGGAAAAGCTGCAGGCACTGCAGCAGCAATACTTGCAGGAAGCCGGTGCCCTGTGGTCGCAGGGTGTGCATGGCGTACCCGCTGCGAGCGACAAGCGCTTTTCGGCTCCGGCGTGGGACAACAACCCTCTGGCCTCGTTTGCCGCAGCCGCGTATCTGCTCAACGCGCGCACGCTGATGGGCATGGCCGAGGCAGTTGAGGCCGATGACAAGACGCGTGCCCGCGTGCGCTTTGCAGTCGAGCAATTGGTGGCTGCGGCCTCGCCGAGCAATTTCATCGCCTTCAACGCGGAAGCGCAAAAGCTGGCGATCGAGACGCAGGGCGAGAGCATCGCCAAGGGCTTGGCCAACCTGATTCACGATTTGCGCCAAGGCCACGTGTCGATGACCGACGAGAGCCTGTTTGAAGTTGGCAAGAACGTGGCGACGACCGAAGGTGCGGTGGTTTACGAGAACGAGCTGTTTCAGTTGATTGAATACAAACCACTCACGTCCAAGGTCTACGAACGTCCGCTGCTGCTGGTGCCGCCGTGCATCAACAAGTTCTACATTCTGGACCTGCAGCCGGGCAACTCGTTGATCCGCTACGCGGTGGCGCAGGGGCATCGCTGTTTTGTCGTGAGCTGGCGTAACCCGGACGAGTCGCTGGCAAAAAAGACCTGGGACAACTATATCGAAGACGCCATCATCCAGGCGATCAGCGTGGTGCAGGAAATCAGCGGTGCGCAGAAGATCAACGCGCTCGGGTTTTGTGTGGGTGGCACGATGCTGGGCACCGCGCTGGCGGTGCTGGCGGCGCAGAAGAAAAAGCCTGTGGCCAGCGCAACGTTCTTGACCACCTTCCTGGATTTTTCCGACACCGGTGTGCTCGACGTGTTCATCGACGAGGCTTTCGTGCAATACCGCGAGGCGCAGATGGCCGAAGGCGGGCTGATGCGCGGCAAGGACATGGCCTCGACCTTCAGCTTCCTGCGCCCGAACGACCTGGTCTGGAACTACGTGGTGGGCAATTACCTCAAGGGTCAGTCGCCGCCGCCCTTTGACCTGTTGTTCTGGAATTCGGATGCCACCAATCTGCCGGGCCCGTACTACACCTGGTACCTGCGCAACACGTATCTGGAGAATAACCTGGTCAAGCCCGGCAAGGCCGTCGTATGCGGCCAAAGGGTCGATTTCGGCAAGGTGGATATCCCGGTCTACATCTATGGCTCGCGCGAGGACCATATCGTGCCGATCCGCGGCTCGTATGCCAACACGCAGGCACTGCCGGGCAAGAAGCGTTTTGTCATGGGCGCCTCAGGTCATATTGCCGGGGTCATCAACCCACCGGCAGCCAACAAACGCAGCCACTGGATCAGCAACAGCGGCAAGTTCCCGCCGGCGGCCCAGGACTGGATCGATCAGGCCACGGAACACCCGGGTAGTTGGTGGCCGGATTGGGCGAGCTGGCTCAAGGCGCAGGCAGGCAAGCAAGTGGTCGCGCCAAAGGCCTATGGTCGCGGCAAGTACAAAGCCATCGAAGCGGCCCCTGGACGCTACGTGCAAGCCAAGGCATGAATCGGTTGAGGTGCCCGCGGCCATAGGCGCGACGGGTCGATGTTTGTGATTGTTGAACCGGAACTGGAGAAAGAAATGCAAGACATTGTTATCGTCGCCGCGACGCGCACCGCCGTCGGGAAGTTTGGCGGAACGCTGGCCAGGACCCCTGCCACCGACCTCGGGGCGGCGGTGATCCGCGATTTGCTGGGGCGGACCGGGGTTGGCGCAGACCAGATTGGTGAAGTCATCATGGGACAGGTGCTGGCCGCCGGTGCCGGCCAGAATCCGGCGCGTCAGGCGCTGATCAGGAGCGGGGTGGCGCAGGAAACGCCGGCGATGACGATCAATGCGGTTTGCGGCTCCGGCCTGAAAGCGGTCATGCTGGCGGCCCAGGCCGTGGCCTGGGGTGACAGCGACATTGTCATCGCCGGGGGTCAGGAGAACATGAGTGCCTCGCCGCACGTGTTGCTGGGCTCGCGCGACGGCCAGCGCATGGGCGACTGGAAGATGATCGACTCCATGATCGTTGATGGCCTGTGGGATGTCTACAACCAGTATCACATGGGGGTGACCGCCGAGAACGTGGCCAGGAAATACGGCATCACGCGCGAGATGCAGGACGCGCTGGCGCTGGCGAGTCAGCAAAAAGCCGCCGCAGCGCAGGACGCGGGCAAATTCAAGGATGAGATCGTGCCGTTCAGCATCGCGCAGAAAAAGGGCGATCCGATCGTCTTTGCGGCCGACGAATATCTAAATCGCAAGACCAACGCCGAAGCGCTGGCCGGCTTGCGTCCGGCTTTTGACAAGGCCGGCGGCGTGACGGCGGGCAACGCCTCGGGTATCAACGACGGTGCGGCGGCAGTCATGGTCATGAGCGCGAAAAAGGCCGCGGCCCTGGGCCTGGAGCCGCTTGGGCGCATCGCCAGTTTCGCCACCAGCGGCCTGGACCCGGCGCTGATGGGCATGGGCCCGGTACCGGCCTCGCAGAAGGCACTGGCGCGGGCCGGATGGAAGGCCGCAGATCTGGACTTGCTGGAAATCAATGAGGCCTTTGCCGCCCAGGCCTGCGCCGTGAATCAGCAGATGAACTGGGACACGTCCAAGGTTAACGTCAACGGCGGCGCGATCGCCATCGGGCACCCGATCGGCGCCTCGGGCTGCCGTATCCTGGTCACCCTGCTGCACGAAATGCGTCGCAGAAACGCCAGGAAGGGCCTGGCCAGCCTTTGCATTGGTGGCGGTATGGGGGTTGCCCTAACTGTGGAACGCTGA
>JAKANU010000012.1 GCA_021812315.1 Pseudomonadota bacterium | reverse complement strand
GCCGACGGGACCGCGCAGGAGGTGTTCGCCAACACCGGCGGGCGCGTGCTCGGGTTTGACTTTGACGCCGTCGGCAACCTGATCCCGGCAGACGCGTTCAGGGGCTTGCTGTCGATCGCTCCAGACCGGACCGTTACCGTTTTGACGAATCACGTTGGCACAGAGCCTATCGTCTACGCTGACGCAGTGATCGTGGCGAGCAATGGCAAGATTTATGTCAGCGACGCGTCAACCCGATTTGCGCCGGCCCGTTGGGGCGGCACCTTCGAGGCCAGCGTGCTCGACATCCTCGAGCAATCGGCCAGCGGACGCATTCTTGAATACGATCCCGGCACACGCGCCACTCGCGTGGTGGCCAGGGGCTTGAGTTTCGCCAATGGTGTGGCACTCAGCGGCGACGAGCAAACCCTGTTCGTTAACGAAACTGGCAAGTACCGGGTATGGAAGATTTCGGTGCTCGCGAACGATCTCGATGTGACACAAAATAGCCCGCAAGCCAGCATCCTGTTGGACAATTTGCCAGGCTACCCCGACAACCTCATGCGCGGGTTGGACGGCAAGATCTGGCTGGGCTTCGCCAAGCCCAGAAACACGACCATCGACAAGCTCGCGACGCAGCCCTTCATGCGCAAGCTCACGCTGCGTCTGCCCATGTCAATGTGGCCGATTCCGAAGGCCTACGGCCATGTCATGGCTTTTACCGAGGATGGCAAGGTCGTGGCCGACCTGCAGGATCCGACCGGCGCCTACCCCGAAACCACCGCGGTTACAGAAACGCCGCAGCGTCTGTACATCCAGAGTCTGCACGCCAAAGGGCTTGGCTGGTTGCCAAAGTAAAGCTCAAGCCAGGTTCGCGGTACCCGGGTCGCGTGCCGCGGTCTGCGCCTCGGCGCCGTCGTCCGCAGCACCGTTGCCCGCAGCCTCCCCAACCTTGCGCTCGGCCTTCTGCCTGAGCTTTTCCTCTTTCTTCTTCTTCTTTGCCAGCTCTTTCTGGCGCTTTTCGTATCCGTAATTGGGTGTTGCCAAAATATGCTTTCAGGTTATGGGGCCCACTTTACCATTTCATGGCGCCTGCAGGCGGATGCAGCCGCCACTTTTTTTGTTCTCTCACGCAACTGCGGTGTCAACTGATGTGGGATCGCTCCAGCGCACACAGCCACGGTATGTGTGCCAACTGGCGTGGCCCAGCCAGGGTCCGATCAGCAGCAATCCGGCACCCCAAGGCCAAAGCGCCAAAGCAATCAGGCCGGTGATCAATGCTCCCCACAACAGCATCACCCCAGGGTTGTCGATCACCACCTGCAAACTGGTCACGGCCGCGGATACGGCATCAGTGTCGCGATCGAGAATCATTGGAATGGAAACCACGCTCACGGCAAATACCAGGGCCGCAAAAACGCCGCCCACAAGAAGATAAACGACCAAGAACTCCCAGTTTTCCGGGCTGAAAATTGCTTGAACCACGCCGGTTGTTGATGGCATGCCGGTGTTGAAGAACACGGCAAACACGACCAGCGAGGCGCGGCCCCACAACAATTCCAGAACCATCAGCACAAGCACCAGCATCCCCATGCTCGGCAGGTGCGACTCCCAACAGGTCGCCGACGAACCAAAACTCGGGGGGAGATGTTGTTCGCGGCGTCGGCTGATTTCGTACAACCCGAGCGCCATAAATGGACCGACCAACAGGCACCCCGACGCAATTGACATGACGTATTGCGGGTGCTTGCGAAAAACGGCGCCCAGGATCCACGCCATCAGCCAGAAGCACACCCCATAGAACAGGCTGACAGCGGGTGCCGCACGCAGATCACGCCCACCCGACTTCAACCACTCGAATGGCGACCGCCAGCGCAGTCGAACAATGGTCTTCGTCGCCTGCAAGGGCGACCCCGAAGAGGCTGGCGAGGCTTGCACGGGCTCAGATACCCAGGTGACGCATGGCCTGGCTCAGGTCAGCCTGCAAGTCGCCAACGCCCTCGAGCCCAATGGAAAAGCGCACCAAGGTGCCGTGCTTGAGATGGCTCGGCCAGGCGCCACGCATGCTCGCCAGCTCATAGGGCACCACAAGGCTCATCGGACCACCCCAGCTGTAGCCAATCCCAAACAGGGCCAGCGAATCACAAAATGCATCGACCTGGTCTTGACTGTAGCGGGGCTGGAAAATGACACTGAACAGCCCGGCTGCCCGAGCGCCTTCGCCCGGACACAAGGCACGCCAGTGCGCGTGTCCGGGCGATCCGGGCAGGGCCGGATGCAGCACCTGGGCAATTTCGTTTCGACCCTGAAACCAGCGCGCCAAAGCGCGCGCACTGGCGTCATGGGCACCATAACGCAGCGCCAGACTCGGCAGCGCCCGCAAGACTGCCTCCGCATCGTTGGCCCCAATGCCAAATCCGAGTCGCATGTGCGTCAACTTGAGGCGCATATGCAGCGCCGGATCGCATGTGATGATGCTGCCCATCAGCACGTCACCACCACCACTTGGGTACTTGGTCAGCGCATGCACGGATACATCCACCCCCAGGGTCGGCTCGATGCCGGGAACAAGGTCAAACGGTGCGAAGGCCAGCCCCGCGCCCCAGGTGTTGTCAAGCGCACAAAGAACCCTGTGGGCCCTGCAAACCCGCACCAGTTCACACAAATCCGGAAACTCCATGGTCACCGAGCCCGGTGCCTCGAGCCAGACCAGCGCGGTCTTCGCGTTGATCTTGGTGCGCAAATCACTGGCATCCATTGGGTCGTAGAAGCGGTGCGAAATTCCCCAGGCGGCCAGCTCTCCCGCCGCCAGGACCTTGTTGGGCCCGTAGGCGTTCTCGGGAATGAGAACTTCGTCGCCGCTTCGCAACAAAGACAGGGCGACATTGGAAATCGCCGCGAGTCCGCTGGGCAAGAGCAAACACTGCAACCCGCCTTCGAGCGTACACAAGCGCTCCTCGAGCATGTAAGTGGTTGGCGTCCCGTGCAGGCCATAAGTGTATGCGGTCTTGTCCTTCCACTCGAAGTTTCGCATCGCCGCCACGCTTGGAAACAGGACCGTCGAGGCCTTGAACACGCCCGGCTGGGGTGCCGCAAACCCGGGCGGCGGTGTGTATCCGTGATGGATCAGGGTTGTTGCTGGCTCAGTCATGATCCCTGCCGCACCTAGACGCTCCACTTCATGATGAGATGCTCGGGGCGCAAGGTATCGTAGCCCTCGAACGGCTGGTGGATCCACGGATTGGTTGGCAGAAAATCAACGGAATAGTCCGGCGTAAACGTGGACATGGCTTTGGTCCAGATCACGGCGCTGCGCAATTCGGTGATCGGCGGATAATTGTTCTTCAACTGTCCGATAACCGCCCGCAGGGTATGACCGGAGTCGGCCAGGTCATCCACGAGCAACACCTTGCCGGCAATCTCGCCCTTGGGCGTGGTGATAAAGCGGGCAATGTCCAGAACGCCCTGCACTTTTCCTGCGTCTGATCGATATGAACTGGTGGACATGATCGCCAATGGCCGGTCGAAAATGCGCGACAGGATGTCCCCCGGGCGCATCCCGCCCCGCGCGAGACACAAAATGGTATCGAACTGCCAGCCCGATTGATGAATCTTGATGGCAAGCTTCTCGATCAGGTTGTGGTACTCATCGTAGCTCACGTAAAGGTGTCTACCGTCTTCGGTCAACATCGAATGCTCCTGAATTGATAGCTGGACCAGCATATCGCATAGGATCTGCAGCCCTGATTACATTGATGTACTGGTGGGCGATTGGTCAATCAAGCAGATAGGGATGGCGCAACAAGATGGTCTGCTCGCGGTCCGCGCCGGTGGAAACCATGTGAATCGGTACCCCGGTAACTTGTTCGATGCGCTGCAAATACAGGCGTGCTTGGGTTGGGAGCTTTTCGAACTCAGTCACGCCCACCGTGCTCTCGCTCCAGCCTGCCAGAGTTTCGTAAATCGGCTTGCAACGTTCGATCTCATCGGCGCCCATGGGTAGGATGTCAACCCTGCCTCCATCGAGTTCGTAGCCCGTGCACAGTTGCAGCTCACGCAAACCGTCGAGAACATCGAGTTTGGTAATGCACAGCCCGGTCAGGCCATTGACCTGCGCGCTGCGTTTGAGCAATGCTGCGTCAAACCATCCGCAACGACGACTGCGCCCGGTGGTCACCCCCTTTTCGGCACCAACCGTGCTCATGTGATAACCCGCTGTACCGGGCACCTCCCATTGCAGTTCCGTCGGGAACGGGCCACCGCCGACCCGGGTGCAGTAGGCCTTGGTGATACCCAGGATGTAGTGCAGCAGACCCGGACCGATGCCAGCACCGGCTGCGGCGTTGCCAGCAACACAATTGCTCGAGGTGACATAGGGATAGGTGCCGTGGTCGACGTCAAGAAGCGTACCCTGGGCACCTTCAAAAAGCAGATTGGCACCGCCGTGATGAGCATCATTGAGTTCGCGTGAAACATCAGCCATCATCGGCAACAGCAGTCCGCCATGGCGCATGGCTTCATCGAACACCGGTTGAAACAGAACCTTCCCGTTGTCCATATACGGGGCGAGTGTGGGGCCGAAGTCAAACGCCGTCGCGCCAAGGTAGGTCGTCAGAAGATGATTGTGCAAATCGAGCAATTCGCGCAGTTTGGCGGCAAATCGCTCGGGAAACTTGAGGTCCTGCACGCGCAGCGCCCGACGGGCGACCTTGTCTTCATAGGCCGGACCGATGCCGCGGCCCGTGGTGCCAATCTTGGCTTTCCCGCCGCGCTCTCGCGCCGCCTCGCGGGCCACATCGATGGCCGCATGAAACGGCAGGATCAGCGGGCAGAGCTCGCTGACGCGCAGGCGCGAACGCACTTCAATACCAGCCTTCTCAAGCCCCGCCATTTCTTCAAACAATTTGGCCAGGGAGAGCACCACACCATTGCCGATATAGCACTTGATACCGACACGCATGATGCCGCTTGGAATCAGGTGCAACGCGGTCTTGACACCATTGATCACCAGAGTGTGACCGGCGTTGTGTCCACCCTGGAAACGCACCACCCCTTGCGCACTTTCGGTCAGCCAATCGACCAGTTTGCCCTTGCCCTCGTCGCCCCACTGGGTACCCACGACAACGACGTTTCGTCCTTTGGTTGCAGTCATTTCATCTTTCTCATACAGCTTGCACGACCCAATGCCCCTCGATCTGAACCAGTTCGCGATCGCAATGGAACTCCTCAACTTCACTTTCATGTCCTGGCAGCACGCAGACCACCGTCTCGCCCGCAGCCCGCAGCGCCACAATGGCAGCACTCAAGTCAAGCGCCTCGCGCCACGGTGCTCGAATTGCGCCCCGCAGGGCCCGCGGCGGCAAGACGCCAACCAGGGTCTTGATATCCAGACTGAACCCGGCAGCCGGTCGCTTGCGGCCGAACACGGCTCCGACCTCGTCATAACGCCCGCCGCGAACCAGAGCATTGCTCGCGCCTGGCACGTAAACAGAAAACCTGGCACCGGTGTAGTATGCATACCCACGCAAGTCCGCCAGATCAAAGCTCAGTTCGGCTGCGTCCACGTGAGCCGCGAGCCACTTCAGATTCGATAGCGCCTCGCGCACTGCCGGCAAGGGTTGGAGGATCTTTTCAGCCTCAAGAAGGACTTTTCCGTCACCATACAGATTGGCCAACTCAAGCAAGTCCTGACGTGAGCGCGCGGGAAATCCGGTCGTCAGTTGCGCCATCGCGCTGGCATCCTTGGCCGCCAACGCGTCATGCACTCGCGCAAGCGTTTCGTCATCGAGTGCCAAATCATCGAGCAAGGCATTGACAATGCGCGCGTCAGCCATGTCGACACTCGGCGCCACGACGCCGGCCGAGCGCAGGCAATCGAGCGCCAGTTGCAGGGCTTCGAGATCGGCCTCAAGCCCCGAATGCCCATAGATCTCGGCCCCAAATTGCAGGGGTTCGCGCGTCGCATGTGGTCCGCCAGGACGCGTGTGCAACACCGGACCACAGTAGCATAAACGCGTCACGCCCTGCCGGTTGAGCAAGTGCGCATCAATTCGGGCGACCTGAGGCGTGCTGTCGGCGCGCAACCCCATCATCCGTCCAGAAAGCTGATCCACCAGCTTGAAGGTCAAGCCGTCAAGTGCTTCTCCGGCGCCGGTCAGCAGCGATTCGAGGTGCTCCAGCAGCGGCGGCATGACCAACTCGTAGCCATAGCCACGCGCCGTGTCGAGCAGTTCGCGACGAATTTCCTCGACCTGCCTGGCCTCGGACGGCAGGACATCGGCAACATGATCCGGCAGGACCCAAGCAGACATGAGTTGGTGGAGAGGGGTTAAAACTCCGATTTTACCGGGCCATGAGAGCAAAAGGCTTCACTGAAGCAGCCAAATCAACACAGCGCCACCAAGAATGCTGCACATCCCGAAAAACCGCAGTTGCCCGTCGTTGAAGCGCAGGATCTGCGCAAACATCCGCCGCCAGCCCGCCGGTGACAGGAACGGCAGCAGGCCCTCAATGATCAGGACCAGCGCCATCGCCAGCCAAAGGGTCTCGCCGTTCACGATCTATTTCTTTGACGGTGTCGGGCTGCCGGTCACGTTGCCACGCAATGCCTTGAAAAATTCCGACGACGCCGGGTCGATGACCATGAAGTCACCCTTCTTGCCAAGACTCGCCTTGTAGGCATCAAGGCTGCGGTAGAACTGTGCAAACTGGGCGTCTCGACCAAACGCCTCGGCATAGATGCGCGCCGCCTCGGCATCGCCTTCACCCTTGACCTTTTGCGCGTCTCGATAGGCGTTGGCAATGGTAATTTCACGTTGCCGATCGGCATCGGCACGAATTTTTTCGCCCTCAGCCGCGCCGGTCGAGCGCAACTCATTGGCCACACGTTTTCGCTCGGCCTCCATGCGCCTGTATACCGATTCGGTAATTGTGTCGACATAGTCCGCCCGCGTGATGCGCACATCGACGACATCAACGCCCCACGGTTTAGCGCCTTTGACCTTGTCCAACACTTCTTTCTTGACGGCTGCCGTGATTACTTCGCGTTTGCTCGACAGCAGTTCCTTGACCGTGAACTTGTTAACTTCTTCCTGAAAGGCGTTGCGGACGACCCGGTTGAGCTGGTTCGTGCCTTCGGTTTCAGTCAAACCCACGTTGCGGATGTACTCGGTGGGCTCGGAAATCCGCCAGCGCACATACCAGTCAATCACCACACGTTGCTTTTCTGCCGTCAGCATCGGTTCGGTGTCGCTAGTATCAAGCGTCAACAGGCGCTTGTCGATATACGACACGTTTTGAAAAGGCGGCGGCAGCTTGAAGTTCAAACCAGGCTCGGTAATCACTTCCTTGATTTGCCCGAGAGCGTACAAGACGCCAAACTGACGCTGGTCAACGACAAACATCGTGGAACTTCCGAGCACCAACACCAGCAGCAGTGAAGAAAATATGAGACCCAGACGGTTCATGGCGCGCTCCTAGCGTGTTTCGCGTTCACGGCTGCGGCCGGCATCGCGTGAGCGTGAATCGGGAGTCGACGCAGCCGGCGGCAAAGCCGATGGCGCAGTCGGGGTGCCGCCGCCGGCCGCCTGATCAACAGCGTGCGCA
The DNA here is from genome assembly GCA_021812315.1 of Pseudomonadota bacterium. Lineage (GTDB taxonomy): Bacteria > Pseudomonadota > Gammaproteobacteria > Burkholderiales > Burkholderiaceae_C > Rhodoferax. Next base: position 13,682 of record JAKANU010000012.1, on the reverse strand, counting down.
GTCGCCTGCATGATCTTGTCAAGCGGCAGATACAGCAGGTTGGACCCCTGGCGTGAATCCACCATCACCTTGGATACGTTGCTGTAGATTTGCTGCATAGTCTCGAGGTACATCCGGTCCCGCGTAACCTGCGGCGCCTTCTGGTACTCTGCCAGCACCGATTTGAAGCGCTGCGCATCGCCCTGAGCCTGCGCCACGATTCTGGCCTTGTAAGCATCAGCCTCGGCCTTCAGGCGCGAGGCCGAGCCAACCGCACGCGGCACCACGTCATTGGCATAAGCCTGCGCTTCGTTCTTTGCCCGTTCGCGCTCCTGACCGGCCTTGAGCACATCGTCAAAAGCCGATTGCACCTGCTCGGGCGGGCGCACGCCGCCTTGCTGCAAATTGATCCCAACCACTTCAATGCCGACTTTGTAGCGATCCAGGATGTCTTGCATCAGGGCACGCACCCTGGGTGCAATCTGGTCGCGCTCCTCGGCCAGGGCACTGTCCATACGCATTTTGCCGACGACTTCACGGACCGCGGTTTCAGCCGCCTGTACCACAGCCTGTGCAGGATTCATGCTCTCGAACAGGAACGCCCGAGCATCGCTGAGTCGGTACTGAACGGCAAACTTGATTTCCACAATGTTTTCGTCCTCCGTCAACATCGCCGACTCACGCAGTCCGGTCGCCTTGATGACCGAATCGCGTCCCACATCCACCGAGCGGATTTGCGTCACAAAAATTAGCTCATGGCGTTGAATCGGGTACGGCAGCCGCCAATTGAATCCGGCGCCAACCGTCGAGCGGTACTTGCCGAATTGGGTAATGACCGCTTGCTGGCCTTCCTGCACGATAAAGAACCCGGTGCCCAACCAGATCAGTACCATAACGCCCAGAATCAAGCCAATGCCAACCCCCGCACTCTTCATGTCGGGTTGAAAGCTTCCCCCTGAACCACCGCCACCGCCCGATTGACCAGCGGAAGGGCCGCGACCAGCACCTTTCAAACCACCAAAAAGACCGCCCAGCCGGCGATTGAAATCACGCCACAGCTCGTCAAGATCCGGCGGCCCGGCCTGACGTGCGCCGCGCACGGGCGACGGAGTGTGGGTGCCTTTCGGCAGCTCATCCGGTGCACCTTCGTGCTTCGAATCGGGCTCGCCGTGCCCCATCTGCGGCGATTTTTCATCACCGCGGCCCCAGCGCGAATCGTTGAGGTTGAAGACCCGACCGATTTTCATTGGAAGGACGGCCCAGCGCAAGGTGCTTGAAGGAGATTTCATCGCTTTCACTGTTGTCAATCGTTACCCGATTGTGCCCAATCAGGAAACCAGCCCCTGATGTTGGGGAAAATATACCCGATCGTCGTGCGCGTGGCGGCATTTGCCGATGTGCAACGCCAGCTGTTGACGCAGTTGCTGAAGACCCTCTCCTTTCACCGCACTCAAGAAGACCCTCGGTATCAGTACACCGTCAAGGTCAAAACTGTCCTGCAGTCGCGCGGGACGGCCGTCCGCCTCGAGCGCATCGAGCTTGTTAAAGACAAGGACCTGATCAATATCGAGCGCGCCAATCTCGCCCAACACCGTCTGAACCTGGGCGATTTGCTCCGGAAAGCGAGGGTTGGCTGCATCCACCACATGCAGCAAAAGATCGGCGTCAACGACTTCCTGCAAGGTCGCACGAAACGCATCCACCAGACCATGCGGCAAGTCGCGTATGAAACCGACGGTATCGGAGAGCGAAACCGTTCGTCCGGCTTCGCCAAGGTAAAGCTGACGCGTGGTGGTATCAAGCGTGGCAAACAGCAAATCCGCCGCGTAGGCACGCGCTTTGACCAAGGCGTTGAACAGCGTCGACTTTCCCGCATTGGTGTATCCGACCAGGGAAATATTGAACGCGTCGCGACGCTCGCGTCGGCGTCGCTGCGTCCGGCGCTGACGAGCGACCATCACCAGACGCTCCTTGATCTTCTTGATATTTTGACCAATCATGCGGCGATCGAGTTCGATCTGCGTTTCACCCGGCCCACCACGCAGGCCAATGCCACCGCTCTGCCGTTCCAGATGTGACCAACGACGAACCAGCCGGGTACTCAAGTATTGCAATCGGGCAAGCTCTACCTGAAGCTTGCCCTCGTGGCTGCGAGCCCTCTGACCAAAGATTTCCAGAATCAGCAGGGTTCGATCGTTCACCGGCAACTCGATATGTCGCTCGAGGTTGCGCTGCTGCGCCGGGCTCAGACTCTGATCAAAGACAACCTCCAAAGCACCGGATTGGGCGGCGAGCAGCTTGATCTCGTCGGCCTTGCCGCGACCCACGAACAGGGCCGCATCGGGTGCCTTGCGACTGCAGGTCACGCGCGCCACGGGACCCAGCCCGGCGGTCTGCGCGAGCAGACCGAGCTCTTCGAGTTCACTGTCGAAATTGGCTACACCAAAATCAACGCCCACCAACAGGGTGGGTACCGGCTGGTGCTCAGGCGGTCGCAGGCTGGTCACCCTCACCGGCTGCAAAATTCACGGCGCGTCCAGGTACGATGGTTGAAATCGCGTGCTTGTAGACCATTTGGGTTACCGTGTTACGAAGCAAGACGACATACTGGTCAAACGATTCGATTTGCCCCTGTAACTTGATTCCGTTAACCAGATAGATGGAAACCGGAACATGTTCCCGACGCAGGGCATTGAGAAACGGGTCCTGAAGAAGTTGGCCTTTGTTGTTCACGATATTCTCCGTGTTCAAGAAGTGATAAGACGGTCACGATACCACAGCCGGGCCGTGCGCCACGGGGTCTGGGTCCAATCCCCCAAAAAAAGGGACCGCGAGCAGCTCGCCATCGCGCCCCATCTCTAGACATAGGGGTTAGTGGACGTTCTGAACTCGATGCGCATGGGCGTTCCAGTCAGGTTAAATTCCTTGCGGAAGCGCCCTTCCAAAAAGCGTTTGTAAGCGTCGGACACGTGTTCTAGCGAGTTGCCATGAATCACGATGACCGGCGGGTTCATACCCCCCTGATGCGCGTAGCGCAGCTTGGGTCGGAACATCCCCGCGCGCTTTGGGCTTTGGAACTGGACCGCCTCGAGCAGCAATCGCGTCAACACCGGTGTCGACATCTTGCAATTCGCTGCCTCGTAGGCTTGAATAATTGAAACCCAAAGTGGCCCCAGGCCCTGGCGCCTGGTCGCCGAAATCAAATGCACGGAAGCAAACTTGAGAAAGGGCAGCCTGGTCTCAATCGAGCGTTTGACAAGTTCGCGCTGGTACTCGTCAACGGCATCCCACTTGTTGACCGCCATCACAACAGCCCGACCGTTTTCCAGTATGTACCCCGCGATGTGGGCATCCTGGTCGGTCACCCCTTGTGTAGCGTCGATCAACAGCACGACCACATTCGAGGATTCAATCGCCTGCAGTGTTTTCACGACCGAGAACTTCTCAATGGCCTCGAAGACCTTGCCGCGACGGCGCAGTCCTGCGGTATCGACCAACTCAAATTTCCGCCCGTTACGTTCAAATGGCACCGTAATCGCATCGCGCGTCGTCCCAGGCAAATTGAAGGCCACCAGACGTTCTTCACCAAGCCATGTGTTGATCAGGGTTGACTTTCCGACGTTCGGACGCCCCGCCACGGCCAGTTTGACGACGCCTGCGTTTCGTTGGTCGGCCTCGTCCTCGCCTTCCACTAGGCACAGCCGCCCCAATGCCTGCTCGACGAGAGAATGAATGCCCTGACCATGCGCCGCCGAGACCGGATAAACCTGACCCAGACCGAGCTCAAAGAACTCACCTAGCTGTGTGCCTGCGAGCAGTCCCTCGGCCTTGTTGGCGACAATTAGACAGGGTTTGCCGAGCTTGCGAAGATAGTCCGCGATTTCATGGTCCTGGGCGGAAATCCCGTCCTTGGCATCAACGACGAAAATGACTACGTCTGCCTCCGCGACCGCTTGGCGGGTCTGCTTGGCCATCTCCCGGAAGATGCCATTGGTGGCCTCGGGTTCAAAACCACCGGTGTCGATGACAATGAATTCCCGCCCGCCATGTCTGCCATTGCCATAGTGCCGGTCGCGGGTCAACCCGGGACGGTCCGCGACGATGGCATCGCGAGACTTCGTCAGCCGATTGAACAGGGTGGACTTTCCAACGTTGGGCCGTCCAACCAGCGCCAAGACGGGCTTCACCACCGTATGCTCCGTGATTCAGTCTGGCTTAAAGCCGAAAATTCCACCACTGCGGGTGACAACCACCACCGTGCCCCCGGCCAGCACCGGCGCAGCCGCGATTCCCGAACCGTCAGTCGGCATGCGGGTCAACACGCTGCCGTCGGCACGTGACAGCCAATGAACCCAGCCCGCGCTATCCCCCACCGCGACTGATCGCCCGACCACCAACGGCGCTGTCAAACCGCGATGGCGCAGGCTGTCGGAGGTCCAATCGCGTTGTCCGTCAGCGCGCCGCCAGGCGATGATCCTTCCATCGCTCTCGGTGCCAAAGACGCGGCTTTCATCACCGGCAACGCCGACGGAGCCGCTGGCCGCTTGTGTCCAGCGCGCGGTACCGTGCGCCGCGTCCACACAACCAACCGCAGCTTGAAACGCCCGGGCACACACAACTTCACCGACCCGGGCAACCTCACCCACCAAATCGACCAGCCGCTCGATGTCATTGGTGCCGCGCGGGGATGCAATGGGAACTTCCCACCGAATGCTCCCATTGAGCGGATTGAGGCCAACCAATCGCCCGGCCAAGCCAGCGACCAAAGTGTCCCCCACCGCAAGCAGAACACCGGCCTGACGCAGGACCAATGACTCACCCGGACGCTGGTGGCTCCAGATCCTGCGGCCCGATTTGGCATCAAACGCAGTCACGGAACGATCTGTACCAAGCAAGAAGACGCGTCCACCCGCAATCAACGGTGGGGTAAAGGCCTGGGTAGCCAGGCCTTGCTGCCACAACTCGCGTCCGTCCTGCAGGGCCACTAAGTCGTTGTCTCGAGTTACGAGCGCAGCGAAACCACCCGCCCCGCCAACGCCGGCTCCGATTTTTCCTTTTACTGTTGCGCTCCACCGCGCAGCGCCGGTACCAGCGTCAAACGAGCTGATCGTGCCGTCAGAAGACGCCACCATCACGGCACCGGCATCAACCCGGACTTCGATCGGAAAGTCAATTTTTCCAACTCTTGCGCTCCAGGCCAGTCGAACACCGAGCAGGCCAGGATTCGTCGGCAATTCAGGGACCGCCGACTTTTGCGGCCACAGCGAACATGCCGACAGAAGCACCACGGAAACAAGAACGATGACTGCCGCCGCGACAGTGGTCGAACGCGAGATGTTCTTCACTTCTTCCCCTCCGGCGCCACGTTATTGCCAGATCTTGGATCGATTCCAAGTGAATTCAACTTGACTTCAACGAGACGTCGATATTCGGTGAATTCGTCGAAAAGTGTGTAGGCCTTCGAGTATTCCTCAATGGCCTGCGGTTTCTTGCCCTGGGCGAAAAACAGATCCCCCTTTCGGTCTGCCACCAGCGCATCGAAATTGACCGGAAATGTCCCGGCAAGAACCTTCATCGCATCATCAAACGCCTTGGTCTCAATCAGGATGCCGGCCAAACGCAGCTTGGCGACCGACTGGTAGCCCGGGTCGGAAGACTTTTCCGCCACCCAACTCAGGGCCGCCTTGGCCGCGTCCCGATTGCCAAGCTCATAGTACTCCTTGGCGACCAGGAGTCCCGCCTGTTGCGCGAAGGTCGTCGAGGAGAACCGGTCCTTCATGTCGGTAAATGCACGATCAATCTTGGCTCCATCTGCGCCACGCACGGCGCGCTCGACTTCGTCGTACATTGCAGCCGCCTGTGTCGCCTGGCTTCGTTGCCAATACTGGTAAAAATTCCAGCTTGCAAGTGCGCCAAACACCACGATCAGGCCCCAGGAAATCAAGTTGCCATATTGCTTCCAAAAATGTCGAAGCTGATCAAGCTGTTCTTGTTCTTCAAGATCAAGGTGGTTTGCCATGAGTGCTCTTTATTCTGCGGTGGCGGGGCGAATCATTTGCCTGGCTGAAGGTTAGGGGGTGATTGTAGGGTCAGCGCCCAGTCAGGTAGATCGGTGAGGGATCGGACAACTTGCTCGCCCTTGCCGTCACGAAGGGATTTGACCGCCACGGCCTTATTCTGCATTTCGTCGACGCCGAATACCAGCGCAAAGCGAGCGCCACTGGCATCCGCCTTCTTGAATTGAGACTTCATGCTGCCCAGGCCGTGGCTCTGCGCCGCGTTCATCTGGATGCTGACCCCCAGTGCGCGCAATGCCTGCAACGCGGACATGGCATGCGGGAGGATTGAGGGTTCGGCAATCACTGCGTAGACGTCGAGCGATGGACCGACATTGTCTTGGCCTTGAGTCTTGAGAAGTTCAAGTACGCGCTCCAGCCCCATACCCCAGCCCACCGCTGGCGTCGACCGACCCCCAAGGGCCTCAAACAGACCGTCGTACCGGCCGCCGCCGCACAAGGCACCTTGGGCACCCAGTTCATCGGTGGCAAATTCGAACACCGTGTGGCTGTAATAGTCCAGGCCCCGCACCAATCGGGGATTAATCTCCCAGCGGACATTGCACGCCGCCAACAGCGTCTTTACCGTCTCAAAATGCAGCAGCGAGTCGTCTCCCAGATAGTCCAGAAGTTGCGGCGCACCTTGCACTAGAGACAGCATCGCTGGATTCTTGGTGTCCAGAATTCGCAAGGGATTGGAATGCAGGCGACGTCGTGCCTCACCGTCGAGTGCCTCCAGATGCTGCGAAAAGTATCCGATCAGCGCTTGCCGATGTCGCTGTCTCTCCTCTGGCAAACCCAAACTATTGAGCTCAACGCGGACGTTGCGCAAACCCAAATCGGCAAACAAGTTATGTACCAGCAATATCAATTCAGCGTCAAGCTCCGGTCCTGGGAATCCAAGGGCCTCAGCGCCGAGTTGGTAGAACTGCCGATAACGCCCCCGCTGGGGCCGTTCGTGGCGAAACATCGGCCCCATGTAATAGAGACGCCTGCCCCCACCGTAGGTGAGGTTATGCTCGATTGCAGCCCGCACGACACCAGGTGTATTTTCTGGACGCAAGGTAAGCGACTCGCCATTGAGCTTGTCCTCAAAGGAGTACATCTCCTTCTCGACGATATCAGTACTCTCGCCCGTGCCCCGCACGAACAATGCTGTCGGTTCGACGATGGGAGTCCGAATATTGGAATACGCGTAGCGAGTCATCAACGTTCTCACTCGCTCTTCAAGCCATTCCCATCGGGCGGAATCGGGCGGAAGAACGTCGTTCATGCCCTTAACGGCGACGAGTTTGTCCATTCTTGACGGGGGCAGTTCTTGGCTCATTGATTCATCGGCTTGAATGCCTGGGCATCCGACCGACCGAAGCGGTGGTGCACATAGTCTTGCACAATCTTCTGAAAATCCTGCGCAATGCCTGGGCCGCGCAAAGTGACGCTTTTTTCGCCGTCGATATAGACTGGTGCGACCGGCGCCTCGCCGGTGCCCGGCAAACTGATACCAATGTCGGCATGCTTGCTTTCGCCTGGTCCGTTGACAATACAGCCCATGACGGCGACCTTGAGTCTTTCGACCCCGGGATACTTATCACGCCAATGCGGCATTTGCCCTCTTAGGAAATCATCGACCTGTTGGGTCAACTCCTGAAAGGTCGTGCTGGTGGTTCGGCCACAACCCGGACAGGCGGTCACGCTCGGGACAAACGATCGAAGCTCGAGCGCCTGCAAGATTTCGCAGGCTACGACGACCTCCTGTGTTCTCGACTCGCCAGGCTGTGGCGTCAGGGAGACCCGAATCGTATCGCCGATACCCTCCTGCAGCAATATCGAAATCGCAGCGGCGGACGCCACCACGCCTTTGGCGCCCATGCCCGCTTCTGTCAAACCCAAATGGAGTGGGTAATCGCAGCGCCTGGCCAACTCGCGATAAACCGAAACCAGATCCTGGACACCGCTGACTTTGCACGACAAGATGATCTGATCGCGATTCATGCCCATATGTGAGGCTAGGCTGGCTGATCCCAGTGCGGAAGCGATCAGCGCCTCGTACATCAGAGGTTTGACGCCCCAGGGCCTGGCGCGTCGGTTGTTTCTATCCATCAGTCCGACGAGCAATTCCTGGTCCAGGCTGCCCCAGTTGACACCAATGCGGACCGGCTTGTTCCAGCGCATTGCGGCTTCGATCATCAACCCGAACTGCCGGTCGTGCTTGTCACCCTTTCCAACGTTGCCCGGGTTGATACGATATTTCGAAAGAGCTTGCGCACATGCCGGGAATTCAGTAAGAAGACGATGGCCGTTATAGTGAAAGTCGCCGATCAGGGGCACATGGATTCCCATCCGGTCGAGTTGCTCCCGAATGCGAGGCACCGCCTGCGCGGCCTCCGGTGTATTTACCGTAAGCCGCACCATCGCCGATCCCGCCGACGCCAGTTCCTTGATCTGAACAGCTGTGCCAATGACATCGACCGTGTCAGTATTGGTCATCGACTGCACACTGACCGGCGCTTGACCTCCAACCAGAACCGCCGCATCACCCCAAACTACGCGCGCCTGTCGCGACTGCCGAAGTTTGGGCTTCGCCGCTCGAATTTGCAATCGTGCCACTATTTCACCTCAAAACGGGCAACGTTGTCCCTGGTGATCGGAGCCAGATCAAACGGCTTTCCGCGCACTTGAACCTGCGTCGTGTTGGAGCGCCCGACCACCACCGACAGCGGCAACACCCCCGATGCTCCGACGACCTCGCCGTCCGACAAGAGTCGGCGCAACTGAACAACACCGGCAGCGTCAACAACTTCCACCCAGGACACGCCGCTGGCCTTGAACACCAGCGTGGCCGCTGGCTGATCTGGCACCACTGAAGAAGTCGCCCGCGAGCTTGCGGCAGAGTCCGAAGCATCCGCTGACGGCTCTGGTGTCGAGTTCATGGTCACCGACGTGCGCAAGGTCGAGGAAGGCAGCGACGTTGAAGACTCTTGAACAGGAAGGACTTCCGAAGAACTCTGCACCGCAGCCGGCGCCAGCCCGGGCACCCCGTCTGATTTCAAGGGAAATGGGTTTGACACCGCCATCGACGATGTCAAACCCTGGTCTTCAAAAGGAAACAGGGCAAGCACAAGAATGCCAAGCAGCAGAGCCGCGAGTGTGAAGGCGAACGACCTCGGCCACTGTCGCCAGAACTGCCAACCCCCGACCGTGTCGGATTGACGAAATGGGACGTTGATTCCAGTACCGTCGGTCCTGAGCGCTGGCGCGACAGTTTGCGGCAGTTGCCTCAGAACAGGTTGAGGATCAATCTTCAGGGTCCGACAGACACTTGAAGCCAGCGCACGCACAAATACCGCATCTGGCAACAGGTCAAATCTGTCTCGCTCAAGTGCCTCAAGCTTCTTCACCGGAATCTTCAGCGATACCGCCAGCGCAGCAACATGAAGACCAGCCGCTTCACGCGCGCTTCGCATCATCGTTCCGGCGGACGCCAGTCCCGGCGTAGTTCCGGTCGGCGTCAAGCTGTTCGGACCGCTGTCGCCGACTTCATTCATCAAATGCGCCTCGCTGATACGCGCTCGCCTGGGGAGATTGCGGAAAGCGTTTGGTCAACTGCGCCGCAAGCTGATTCATCGCGTCCCGATTCTCCAGTCGACGTTCCACTTTGATTCCCAACCAGAGCGACTCAGCGTTCGCGAGTTCGCTGTTGTTGAGTCGGCGCACGTAGAAAAGCGCGCGCTGGAAATCGCCCCTCTGAAACAACAGACTGGCCAAGTTGTATGCCGTCACGGGGTTGCCAGCGTCCAGTTCATAAGACTTGAGAAGACTGCGTTCACCGTCCTCGAGTTGCCCTGCCCTGACTTGGCACAGTCCTTCGGCGCGGTATGTCTTGGCACGCTCCAAGTAACGGGGGTTGGACAAGGCTTGCAAGAAATACTGCTGCGCCTGCGCATATCGCGCTTGCTGACAGACCAGCCAACCCAGGTTGTGCACCACATTTGGATCCTCGGGTCGAAGCGCCAGGGCCTTCTTGAAACTTTCCTCGGCAACCCCGTAGTCGTTCAGCCGCATATAGATGAGGCCGCGAAGACTGTAGGCTTCGCTGTAGCCGGGATCGGCCGCCAAAGATTGCTTGAGTTCATCCAAGGCTACGGTCGTTTGGCCTTGCTCAAAATAGCCGACGGCAAGCTCGAGTCGGATGCGTGCGCGCTTGCGAGCCTCGGGCTCGTCGGAGTCCGTGACCAACTCGCGCCCAGAAGAATCGGCCCCCAAACCGGTCGGTCTTGACGCACAGCCCTGGATTCCGCCCAGTCCGAGCCACAGAAGCATCGCGTAGAAAGCCCACTTTACGAGAGCACGCCGTCGCGCACGTATGTTCCCCATGGCTCAGGTCTCCTTGACTGACAAATCCGAGGTCGAAGACGGCCTCAGAATCAACGTTCGTTGCCGCGCTATTCGCTCACCCACGCGGGTCCGGTCTCTGACGTCCCCCGCGAGTTGCCCGCAAGCGGCATCGATATCATCTCCTCGGGTCCTGCGAATGGTAGTGACGATGCCGGCCTCACTCAATATCCTGGCGAAACCATGAACCTGCTCCGGCCTCGACCGCTGCAACCCCGACTGCGCAAACGGATTGAATGGAATCAGATTGAACTTACACCATGTCGTTCCATTTGCGTAGCGCTGCATCAGCTTGACCAATTCATGGGCTTGCTCGGGCTGATCGTTGACACCAGCGAGCATGCAGTACTCAAACGTGATGAAGTCCCGCGGGGCGTGGGCGAGGTAACGCCTGCACGCTGGCAGCAACTCAGCTAGTGGGTATTTTCTGTTCAACGGTACCAGTTTGTCGCGCAGATCATCATTGGGTGCATGCAAAGACACCGCCAGCGCAACCGGACAGTCCTGCGAGAGGGCATCGATCTTCGGCACTACGCCAGCGGTCGAAACAGTAACCCGACGACGCGACAAACCGTAACCGTGATCATCAAGCATGACGCGCAGCGCCGGCAGCAATTCCGAGTAATTCTGCAGCGGCTCCCCCATCCCCATCATCACCACATTGGAGATCACACGGTCCTTTCGACTCAAATGTCGCCTGAGGAAATGCTCGGAAAACCAAAGTTGCGCTAGCACTTCTCCGGTCGTCAGGTTGCGGCTGAAGCCTTGGTGCCCGGTTGCACAAAACCGGCACCCCATGGCACAACCAGCCTGAGATGAAATGCAAAGAGTGCCTCGATCATCGTCGGGAATAAAGACAGACTCGACGGCGTCACCCTCGCCAACATCAAACAACCACTTGACGGTCCCGTCCGAAGAAATATGTTGCGAAAGGACCGCCAGTGGCTTGACGCAAGCCACGGCCGCCAGCTTTTCGCGCACACCTCGAGCCAAGTCACTCATGGCGTCAAAGTCGGGTACGCCCTTCTGATGAATCCATCGAAACAACTGGAGCGCACGGTAGCGCTTTTCGCCAAGGCCTTCACAAAAAGTGGTCAGGCGATCCAGATCATAAGCAAGCAGGTTGGTCGTCATTGCTGAGCCAGCGCCCACGGCCGCCCCTGGCAGTCGGGCGTTTCCGGGCCAAACCATGCACGACCTGGGAACCGCACGAGCATAGGCTAACTTGAGTAGATATTCATGCCGGGAAAGAAAAATGCCACCTCCACCGCCGCCGTTTCAAGGGCGTCAGAGCCGTGCACGGCATTGGCATCAATGCTGTCGGCAAAGTCAGCCCGAATGGTGCCTGGAGCCGCCTTCTTGGGGTCAGTCGCACCCATCAGGTCCCGATTTCTGACAACTGCATTCTCGCCCTCGAGAACCTGGATCATCACCGGACCCGAGGTCATGAACTCGACCAAATCTCGGTAAAAAGGCCTCTCACGGTGGACAGCATAGAACGCCTGCGCCTCGCCGCGCGAAAGTTGGACCATCTTTGCGGCAATGATCTTCAGTCCCGCGGCTTCAAAACGGGCATATATCTGGCCGATCACGTTCTTGGCAACGGCATCGGGCTTGATGATGGAAAGAGTACGTTCGATAGTCATGGGTATTCCTGAGTTCAAGGGCTGGCTGATGTCGGCAAGCAAAGTTGTGAATTTTATCCTCTCCAGCTGATAAGGCTGGTGGTGCCAGGCTGGCTCGCTAGGCCCGAGTTATTGGGGCAGATCTATCACCAAGCCCCACTGAATTAGCGGCCGCCTCCATTGCCGCGTTGTCCTCCACCGCCCGAGCGTCGAGGACCCCGGGATTGCCGCTGACGGGTGAAGCTATCGGCGCCGATATAGCCAAGGGAAGTCTTCATGGGATCGGGCTGGGCCGCCCGCGCTTGTCTTTCATCGCCCTGAACGTCCCGCTTTCGGCCCGCACCGGACTCCCGCATTCCGCCCTGGGACCGGTCACGATTGCTCCCAAGCGCGGATCCCGGACCACCAGCGCGCCCGCCACGGCGCCGACGGCGAGGCCCGGCGCTGCGGTCTACGTCCGAACGGCGCGCCCCGGCAACTCCGGCCAAACCATCTACCTGGCTCGGACCCAACGCCTTGGTCGCACGCACCAGGGAACCAATGTCCCCCTCGTCGAGTTCCACCCAGGCACCCCGGCGGAGGCCTCTCGGCAAGACCATCGCCCCGTAACGAATGCGGATCAAACGACTGACCGCGTGTCCAACGGCCTCAAACATGCGGCGAACTTCGCGGTTCCGTCCTTCCGATATTGTGACCCTGTACCAACAGTTTGAACCCTCGCCACCACCTTCCTCAATGGCGCCAAATTGAGCTACCCCGTCCTCGAGTTTGACACCGTCCAGCAACCGCTGTCTCTCCTGGGCATCAAGCGCCCCGAGCACACGCACGGCGTATTCGCGCTCGAGGCCGAATCGCGGATGCATGAGACTGTTTGCAAGTGCACCTGAGCTGGTAAAGAGGAGCAACCCTTCAGTGTTGAGGTCGAGCCGGCCAACCGACTGCCATTTTCCCTGCACCAACTTGGGCAACTTCCGAAATACTGTCGGGCGATTCTGCGGATCATCATGGCTGACAACCTCTCCAACCGGCTTATGGTAGGCGATGACTCGGGCCGGAGGCGGTTCAATGCGCACTTTGATTGGCTTGCCATTGACTTTGACGTGATCACCAAATTGAACGCGCTGTCCAACATGGGCTGGCTCATTGTTGACCGTGATTCTGCCCTCCATGATCAACTGTTCCATCTCCAACCGCGAACCCATGCCAGCCTGAGCAAGCACTTTGTGGAGCTTGGGTGTCTCAGCTAGTGGGGCGAGCACGCGCTTGCCAGCCGGCAGCTCCTGGCTGTCTTGTTCAGCGTCGAATTGACCCGAAATCACGTCGTCAAATCGACTCCCGGCAGAAGGCTCTGCAGTTGGCACCGAGTTGGAGTCGTCTGGGCGCTCAGTCGTCGCATCGCGCTCACCCTGGGTGCCGGCTTCCCCACCCATCTCGGCAACCAGATTAACTGCAGGAACAGACCCAAAGACAGGTGAGTCCACCACCGCAGGCGTTGAATCATCAGCTTTGTTCAATGGCATGGCCACCTTCCAGTTGAGAAAATTCATCATCACGGTTGGCCCGCTGAATCTCGAGCTCGGCCTGAACCAACGACCCCTCCAAATCCAGCGCTTCAAGCGCGCTGGTCTGC
>JAKANU010000237.1 GCA_021812315.1 Pseudomonadota bacterium | reverse complement strand
CCCACCATGATGGCGAGCGTGCCCTGCTCGGCGCCCAGGGTGCCACCCGAAACCGGCGCGTCGAGATGCTCAATTCCAGTCTGCCCCAGCCGTTGCGCGTGATCGCGTGCCTGACGCGGCTGAATCGAGGACATGTCGATCATCAGGGCTCCGGGCCGCAAGGCTTGCGCGACGCCCTGCACAAAAAGAACGTCGCCAACGACGTCGCCGTTTTCCAGCAAGCTGATCGCACAATCAGCCGCTTGCACAGCGTCGGCGGCGCGCTCATGGACCGTAGCGCCGCAGGCGCAAAGCCTTTGCGCCTTGTGCAGCGTACGGTTCCAGGCGTGCACCGAATGCCCCGCCTGGCAAAGGCGCAGCGCCATCGGGTAGCCCATCAGACCCGTGCCCAGCACTGCAATATTCATGATTGACCTCCGGTTCGACTGCGGTGGCGGGGCAGGGTGTTACATCAGCAGGTGTTCGCCCGCATTGTCGCCGCCGAGCGTGACGTAGTTGACCTTGCGGATGTCCATCAGCTTCCTGCCCCCGGCATAACTGATCGAGCTTTGCACATCCTGTTCCATTTCGATCAGGGTGTTGGCCAGCGGGCCCTTGATCGGCTCAAGAATGCGTTTGCCCTCCACATGCTTGTACTCACCCTTATTGAAATCACTCGCTGAGCCGTAGTACTCCTTGTAGAACCGGCCATCGACCTCAACGGTCTGACCCGGGCTTTCTTCGTGCCCTGCCAGCATGGATCCGATCATGACCATGGTTGCGCCAAAGCGGATTGACTTGGCAATGTCGCCGTGTTCGCGGATGCCCCCATCAGCAATGATTGGCTTGGTGGCAACCCGGGCGCACCATTTGACCGCACTGAGTTGCCAGCCGCCGGTGCCGAAACCCGTCTTGAGCTTGGTGATGCAGACCTTGCCCGGGCCAATGCCGACCTTGGTGGCATCGGCGCCCCAGTTCTCCAGATCAATGATCGCCTCGGGTGTAGCGACGTTGCCGGCGATGACAAAGGCCGAAGGCATTTTCTCTTTCAGGTAGGCGATCAGGTTCTTCACGCTGTCGCTGTGTCCGTGGGCGACGTCAATGGTGACGTATTCGGGTGTCAGGCCGCGGGCGTGCAACTGGTCCACCGTGTCATAGTCGCGCTTCTTGACACCCAAGGAGATGGACCCATACAGGCCTTGCGCCTTCATCTCGGCCACAAACCGCACAGCGTCCAGGTCAAAGCGGTGCATGACGTAGAAATAGCCGTTTTGTGCCAACCAGTGGCAGATCGATTCGTCCACCACCGTCTTCATGTTGGCCGGCACCACCGGCAGGCGAAAACGTTGCGGGCCAAGCTCCACGCTGGTATCACATTCCGAGCGACTGTCTACCCGGCACTTGCGTGGCAGCAGCAGAATGTTTTCGTAGTAAAACATTTACATGACAATGGCCCAAAAAAAACCGGCTCCAATTGCTCGGACCCGGTCATTGATTCTAGCGCAACCCGTGCTTGACCGATGCGTACCTCAGCAGGGTTCGCGCCCGTGCCTGATCGTGCAGCACGATCGGCGCCGGGTAGCTCAGTCCGAGGACGATGCCGGCGTGTTGCAGATCTACTGGGCGAGCTGTCCATGGGGCGTGCAACAGTTTGTCGGGCAGCGCCGCGAGTTGAGGCAGGTAGCGGCGAATGAATCTTCCCTGGTTGTCGAAACGTTCACTTTGACTGACCGGATTGAATATTCTGAAGTAGGGCTGGGCGTCGCAGCCGCTGGAGCTCACCCACTGCCAGCCACCGTTGTTGGCCGCGAGGTCAAAGTCGTTGAGTCGGCTGGCAAAGTACCGTTCTCCCCAGCGCCAGTCGATGCCCAGATCCTTGACCAGAAAACTGCCTGTGACCATGCGCAGACGATTGTGCATGTAGCCAGTCTGATTGAGTTGGGCCATACCGGCATCGACCAGCGGATAGCCGGTACGCCCCTGGCACCACGCGCGGAAGCGGCTCTGCGCGAGTTCGCCGGTTTCCCAGTCAATCGCGTCGTAACTGCTCTTGAACGAGCGTTCGGCAACATGCGGGAAGTTGGCCAGGATCTGAAAGTAGAAATCGCGCCAGATCAGCTCGCTGAGCCAGACTGCCGCACCCTCGCTGCCTTGCGCCGCACGATGCATGGCCTGAGTCGCCAGCTGGCGGATCGACGCCGTGCCAAAACGCAGGTGCACGCCCATGCGGCTGGGCCCGGCAATCGACGGAAAATCACGCGTCTCGTGATACGTGTCGATGCGATCCAGAAAGGCTCGCAGCATGCGCTGGGCACCGGAGGCCCCTGTCGCCAAGCCGGGTTCATGCAGATCGGTTGCCAGAAAACCCAGATCGGAGAGTGTCGGCGGCGCCTGACGCATGGCCGCAGGTCGCGGCGCCAGCGCTGTGGCACAGCGGGTTGCGTCATGGGCTTGCAGCACGGGCGCGCCAAGCTGTTGCTGCCAGCGCTTGCGATAGGGTGTGAAAACGCTGTACGGAGTGCCGGACTGGGTAAGCAATTCCCGGTTTTCGAAAATCACGTGATCCTTGCAGGTGTGCAGGCCTACGCCGATCCCAGCCAGTTCGGCTCGAACCCGCTCATCGCGCGCCTGCGCCTGCGGCTCGTAGTCTCGGGCGGCAAAAACGGCCCGGGCCTGCAAGGTCCTGGCCAGCGCAACGATTTCCTGGGTCGCGAGGCCGTGGCGCACGATCAGTCCGACACCCGGGTCGCCGCTGAGCTCGCGCAGACTGGCGTCGAGTTCGCGCACTGCGTCGAGAATGAATCCGATCCGCCGATCGGTGCGTTCCAGCGGTTCAAGGATCTGGCTGTCGAATACGAAAACGCAGTGCACCTGCCGACATGCTTGCAGCGCCATGCACAGTGCGGCGTTATCGGTGACCCGCAGATCGCGACGAAACCACATCAATCCGGTATCAAATTTGGGCTCCATGATCCTCGCTAAAATGAACTCATGTCCGCAGATTTTGCGCTCACCAATCTGACCAATCATTTCTTGATTGCAATGCCCGGTCTGAATGATGAGGTGTTTGCCGGCAGCGTCATTTACGTCTGCGAGCACAACGAGCATGGCGCGCTGGGACTGATGATCAACAAGCCAAGCAGCATCGATCTGCGGCACCTGTTTGAACGGGTGGAGTTGCCGTTGCGACGCAAGGATCTGGTGGACGCGCCGGTATTCCAGGGCGGCCCGGTTCAGACCGAGCGGGGTTTTGTCTTGCACGAGCCGTTACTTGCCAACCAGGCAAAAGGCTCCGAGTCGGTCTACGCATCCACCCTGACCATTGCCGGCGGGCTTGAGATGACCACGTCCAAGGATGTTCTTGAAGCCCTGTCCACGGGCGCCGGGCCGCGCCGTGTCCTGGTCTCGCTGGGTTACTCGGCTTGGGGCCAAGGCCAGCTCGAATCGGAGTTGTCGGACAACAGCTGGCTGACGGTGGCAGCGAGCAACAGCCTGATTTTTGAGACTCCGGTTGCGCAACGCTACGACCGCGCACTGATGCTGCTCGGCTTCGAGGCCTGGATGCTCGCACCCGAGGCGGGGCACGCATGACGCGTCCGCATGCACGGGCGGTTTCGCCTGAGCTGAAGATGTTTCTGGCTTTTGACTTTGGTATCCGTCGCACCGGTGTGGCTGTCGGTAATCGCCTTACCGGCACCGCACAGCCTGAGCGCACACTGGTGGCCGATGGCGATGCCCAGTTTGCCAAGATCGCCGAGTGTCTGTCCGAGTGGCAACCCGATGCCCTGGTGGTCGGAGTCCCGTTTCATCCTGATGGACAGAGCCACGAAAATACCTTGCGGGCGCGTCGCTTCGCGCGGCGCCTGCACGGACGCTTCGGGCTGCCGGTGTTTGAGGTCGACGAGCGCTTCAGCACGACCGAAGCGCGGACCCAGGGCGCACGGGGAGCGGGGACCGACGCGGCGGCAGCGTGCATCATTCTGGAACAGTTCTTGAGGAGTATTTCATGAGCACACTGGTTCTGGATGCCGAGGGCCTCTATCGGGAATTGCTGGTCGGTGTGCGGGCAATGCTGCAACCCGCCACGCGTCTGGTCGGTATTGCCTCGGGCGGCGCCTGGCTGGCAGAGCGCTTGCATCGGGACCTGCCATTGTCCGAGGCGCCTGGGATCATCTCATCGAGCCTGCACAGGGATGATTTTGCCCAGCGCGGGATGGCCACCGGTGTCGGCACCAGCATCGCTTTCGACGTCCACGGCGCGCACATCCTGCTGCTTGATGACGTGCTCTACACCGGGCGCACGATTCGCGCCGTCATCAACGAGTTGTACGACTTTGGCCGACCGGCCAGCGTCAGGCTCGCCGTGTTGGTGGATCGAAGTGGGCGTGAACTGCCGGTTCAGGCCGACTATTGTGCGGCCCGCGTGTCCTTGCCGGTTACCCAGTCGCTGTCCCTGGCCCGGAGCAAATCCGGCGTGTTCAGTTTCAAAGTGAAGGCTCGCTAGCCATGCTCAACAAGCGCAATCCGCAACTCAACAAGAACGGCGAGCTCGTGCACCTGCTCTCCGTCGAGGGCCTGCCCAAAAGCATCCTGGTACAACTGCTGGACACGGCGACGAATTTTGTCAGCGTCAATGACCGCGAAGTCAAGAAGGTGCCCTTGTTGCGCGGCAAAGGGGTGT